>CALDUJ010000052.1 GCA_937923735.1 uncultured Flavobacteriaceae bacterium
TTGCAGGATTTCTTGGCTTATTTGCAGGTGTAGGTTTATTACAACTTGTTAGCCCAATGGTTGATAACGATTTTATTAAAGCACCTCAAGTAGATTTTTATACAGCCTTAACAACGGTTTTTTTATTAATTTTTGCTGGCGCAATTGCTGGATATATACCAGCTAGAAGAGCAGCAAATATAAAACCAATTGAAGCTTTAAGAGAAGAGTAATATGTTTAACAGAGATCGCTGGATTGAAATATTAGAAGCTTTAAATGCGAATCGCTTTAGAACGTTTTTAACCGCATTTGGTGTCTTTTGGGGTATTCTTATCCTTGTTTTATTATTAGCGTTAACTAATGGATTAAGAAACGGTGTTGGTAAAGATTTTGGCGATTTTGCAACAAACTCTATGTTTGTTTGGACTCAAGGAACTTCAAAACCTTATAAAGGGTTGCCAAAGGGTCGATATTTTAACTTTAAAACAGATGATGCTATAGCATTAAAACAACGTATCCCTGAACTTAAATACATATCGCCGCAAAACCAATTAGGCGGTTATCAGGGAGCAAATAATGTGACTCGAAAGGAAAAAACAGGAGCTTTTACCGTAAATGCTAATTATCCAGAATTTATTAATCAACAGCCTATGGATATTACCATGGGTCGTTTTATCAGTTATTCTGATATAAAGGAAAAACGAAAAGCTGTGGTAATAGGCATTGATGTAGTAAAAGCACTATACGACAAGGATGAAGAAATTATTGGGTCTTATGTTAAGATTAATGGCGTTAATTTTATGGTTATGGGTGTTTTTAAAGACCCTAATAATGATGGTGATAAAGAGGAGTCTGCAAATACTATATATGTTCCGTTCACAACCTTTAGCCAAGTATTTAACTATGCAGATAATGTAAGCTGGTTTGCTTTAACTGCTCATGATAATGTATCTATAACAGAGATTAAACCTAGAATTCTTGAGGTATTAAGAGAACAGCGAAGTGTGCACCCTGAGGATGTTCGTGCCATAGGAAATTTTGATCGCGCAGAAGCATTTGGCAGAATTACAGGGCTGTTCGATATTCTATCGTTTGTAGGATATTTTGTAGGAGCATTGGTACTTATGTCTGGTGTTATAGGTATCAGTAATATTATGCTAATAGTGGTTAAAGAACGTACCAAAGAGATTGGCGTAAGGCGTGCGCTAGGAGCAAGCCCATGGAGTGTAAGATCTCAGATTCTTCAAGAATCGTTGGTGCTTACAATACTCTCAGGTATGGTTGGAATTGCAGTTGCCGCAGGATTTATTTGGCTAATGAATTATATTTTAGGTCAAGTTGGTCCGGTTGACAATTTTTCTAATCCATCAGTAAATATCACAGTAATAATAATTGCATTAGTCATTTTAGTTATTTCTGGAATTTTAGCCGGATTAATTCCTGCTACAAGAGCCACTCAAATGAAACCAGTTGATGCCTTAAGAATAGAATAATAAGTTTAAAATAACAATCAATTAAATCATAATGAAAAGAACAGGTACTATCATTACATTAATTCTTATAATAGCTTCATTTGTTTTAGGTATAAGGTATATTTATCTTAAGGATAAAAAAGACCCAATTATCTATAAAACAGAGAAAGCCTCAACAAAAACCATAGTTAAAAAAACAGTTGCAACAGGAAGCATCGTGCCTAAGGAAGAAGTTTTAATCAAGCCCAATATCTCAGGTATTATAGATGAAATCTTTGTTGAAGCGGGAGACATAATTAAAAGTGGAGACCTTATCGCCAAAGTCAAAGTAGTCCCTAACGTATCATCGTTAACAAGTGCTAAAAATAGCATTAATGCATCAAAGAATCAGCTAGAAACAGCTAGATTGGCATTGGACAATCAACGTAAAATTTATAATAGACAGAAAGAATTATTTGAAAAAGGTGTTATTTCTGCTAACGATTTTGATACTGCTCAGATTTCATTTGACCAAGCACAGCAACGTTATAATCAAGAAAGAGTTAATCTAACAGCATCTCAACAAAATTATGATATTGTAAAAACAGGGACAACAAGTGGTCTTGGTGCTTCTGCGAATACAGAGATTCGCGCAACCGTTTCAGGAATGGTGTTAGATGTTCCAGTTAAAACAGGGAATCAAGTTATTGAAGCTAACAACTTTAACGATGGGACAACCATAGCAACTTTGGCTGATGTCGATAAAATGATTTTTGAAGGTAAGGTAGATGAATCTGAAGTAGGCAAAATTAAAGAGAGCCTTCCGTTAGAGATTACCGTTGGCGCCATAGAGAACAAAAAATTTGATGCTATTCTAGATTATATAGCCCCAAAAGGTGTTGTAGAGAATGGAGCTATTCAATTTGAGATTAAAGGAACATTAAATAAAAAGGACACCACGTTTATTCGTGCTGGTTTAAGCGCAAATGCATCTATTATTTTAGCGAAAGCAGATAGCGTTATGGCGCTCAAGGAAGCCTTGATACAATTCGACCCGAAAACGCAGGCACCATTTGTTGAGATTGAGAGTGGAGACCAACAATTTGAGAGAAAAGATATTGAGTTGGGGATTAGCGATGGGATATATGTAGAAATACTAAAGGGCATTTCTAAAGATGATAAAATCAAAATATGGAATGCTGTAAAGCCAAGCCAATTCAATAATTAAAACTAATTTTGTGTTACTATTAAATAATATGTAACACTTTAACCAATATATAGACATATATTTTTATAATAGTAACTATGAAAATTAAACTAACCATAATCCTATTTATCGTTTTTGGACTCGCAGCTATTGCGCAACAAAAGAAGTGGACCCTAGAAGAGTGTGTAAATCATGCGCTTGAAAACAATATATCCATCAGGCAATCTGAGTTGAATGTTAAGACATCAGAAATCAATAAAAAGGATGCCATTGGTAATTTCTTACCTTCATTAAATGCCAGAGTAGGTCATTCTTGGAACATAGGACTGTCTCAAGATCCAGTTACTTTTAATGCCGTTACAGCTACTACAAAAAATCTTAATGGTGGTATTAGCTCAGGAATTAATTTATACGATGGTTTACAAAATGTAAATCAATTGCATCGAGCTAATCTTCAAATATTGGCTGATCAGTATCAACTGGATAACATGAAAGATGATATCTCTCTTTTAGTAGCGAATTCATTTTTACAAATATTATTTGGTAAAGAACAACTTAAAGTATTACAGGCGCAATATCTAGTTTCAAATGGTGAAATGAAAAGAACGCAGGAGTTGGTTGATGCTGGTGTACTACCCAGAGGAGATTTGCTCGAGATTCAAGCAACATTAGCGACACAAGAACAACAAATCGTAAATGCAGAGAATAGTGTATTACTATCTAAAATTAACTTAGCGCAAGTCTTGTTAATTGAAGATTATGAAGGTTTCGATATTGCGGATGTGCAATACGAAGTGCCTCCAACAACTATCTTGGACGAATCACCAGCTGTAATTACTGAGAAAGCTAAAGAAACAAGAAGAGACATACTTATTGCTCAGACAAATGCAGAAATTGCTGAGGATAACCTTAAAATTGCAAAAGGTGCTTTACAACCATCCTTAAGTGGTTCTTATAATTTTGGATCTAATTATTTTACGTCACAATTATTTGATACTCCAGATTTTGAAACTCAAATATCGGATAATAAGAGCCATAATTTTTCATTGAATTTAAATATCCCAATATTTAATGGATTTGCTGGTAAGAATAATGTAAAAAGAAATCAAGTAAATTTAGAACGTTCTAAGATTCAATTAGAACAGGCAAACTTAGATTTAGAAGCTACAGTGTACCAAGCTTATAACGATACAAAAGGCTCAAAGAAAGCGTACGAAGCAGCTTTAAAAACATTAACAGCTAGAAAAGAAGCCTTTACATATTCTCAGGAACGCTATAATGTAGGCTTACTGAATGCTTTTGATTTTAATCAATCGAGAAATCAATTGGAAGCAGCAGAGTCTGATGTTATCCGAACAAAATACGATTACATATTTAAACTTAAAGTGCTAGAGTACTATTTCGGTATCCCTATCACTAACTTAAACTAACCAACATGAAAAGAAAGACACTCATAATTATATCAGTTCTCGTTATTGCTCTATTGGCACTGTTAATAGGGGGTAAGAAAGCAGGCTGGTTTGGCAAACAAACCAATGGTAAGGAAGTCGAGTTTAAGAAGATTGCGACCATGGACATTGTTGAAACTGTTTCTGCAACTGGTAAGATACAACCTGAGGTTGAAGTTAAAATATCATCTGAGGTTTCTGGGGAAATACTTGAATTGCCATTTAAAGAAGGGCAAGAAGTTAAAAAAGGAGACTTATTGGTTAGAGTGAACCCAGATTTAATTCAGTCGGCTGTTAATAGAGCTCAAGCAGGCTACCAGAATGTTCAAGCTAATTTAGAGCAAACAGAAGCAACTTTAAAACAAGCAAAGGCAGATTACGATAGAAACAAAGCATTATTTGAAAAAGGGGTTATCTCTAAAGCTGATTGGGATAGATCTCTGGCGGCCTACGAAACGGCAGTTGCGAGTAAAAGCTCCGCTTATTATAGTGTGCAAAGTGCTGCTGCCACAGTTAATGAAGCTAGAGATAATTTAACAAGAACCACTATTTATGCACCAATGAACGGCACCATTTCTATGCTAAATGTTGAATTGGGAGAACGTGTGGTTGGAACGCAACAGATGGCTGGTACAGAAATATTAAGAGTTGCTGACCTCAAAAATATGGAAGTTGAAGTGGATGTAAATGAAAACGATATTGTTAAAGTAGCGATTGGAGACTCTACTATTGTAGAAGTTGATGCTTATTTAAAAAAGAAATTTAAGGGATTGGTTACAGAAATTGCTAATTCAGCTGGAGCAACTTTAACAGCCGATCAAGTAACCAATTTCAAGGTGAAAGTTCGTATTCTAGAAGAATCGTACAAAGATTTATTAGAAGGAAAACCAGAACATTATTCGCCATTTAGACCAGGAATGACGGCTACTGTCGATATCATTACTAAAAAGCGCAATGATGTAATTGGTATCCCGATTAGTGCTATAGTTATTAAGACAGATACATCGTCTTCTAAAGGATCAAGAGCAAAAAAGACGAATGAAGGAGGAAAAGAAGAAAAGTTTGAATGTGTATTTGTACATGATAATGGAGAAGCTAAACTAAGGGTTGTAAAAACAGGTATTCAAGACGACTCTAGTATTGAAGTAACAGAAGGCTTAAAAGCAGATGAAGAACTTATTGTAGGACCTTATACAGTTGTTTCTAAAACGCTTAAGCCTGGAGATAAGGTGGTGCAAAAGGAGGATAAGACTGATAGAAAAGAAGAAACTGACGAGTAAATTTTGAGTTTAATACTTAACATAGAAACTGCAACAACTAATTGTTCTGTTGCAGTTGCAAAAAACGGAAAAACCCTTGCACTTAAAGAAGATTATAGTCAAGGGTTTTCGCATGCAGAGCGTTTGCATCTTTATATAGATGAAGTGCTCAAAGAAGCAGGAATTGATTCAAAATTATTGGATGCTATCGCAGTAAGCAAAGGGCCTGGTTCTTATACAGGTTTGCGTATAGGTGTGTCTTCAGCCAAAGGATTATGTTTTGCTTTAAATAAGCCTCTCATTTCTGTAAATACACTTAAATCGTTAGCAATGCAAGTACATATTTCTGAGGGGCTAATTATTCCAATGCTAGATGCTAGACGTATGGAAGTTTATTCTGCGGTGTTTGATGCGTCTAATACTCAAATACGTGAAACGCAAGCAGAAATACTCGACGAGAATTCTTTTACTGAGTATTTAAACCAAGGAAAAGTTTATTTTATTGGTAATGGCGTTGAGAAATCAAAAACCATAATTAAGCACGAAAATGCTGTTTTTGTTGATGGTAAATTACCTTCAGCTAATGAGATGAGCTTGATTTCTTATGACAAGTATCAAAAAAGCGACACCGAAGATGTCGCTTATTTTGAACCGTATTATTTAAAAGATTTCGTAGCTATTAAGCCAAAAAACTAGCCTTGTTTTTGTATTTCAACACTGTGCGGATAAGGGATTTCTATTCCAGCTTCATCCAATGCGAGTTTACATTTTTCTAGAGTGCCAAAGTAAACATCCCAATAATCAGCAACCGAAGACCAGGGTCTTACAGCAAAATTAACCGAACTATCTGCTAATTCAGATACATTAACCGATGGTGCTGGGTCTTTTAATACTTTTGGGTCTGATGTTAGTACATTCATTAAAACCTCTTTCGTTTTCTTGATGTCTTCATCATAGCCTACACCAACAGTTAAATCTACACGAAGTTTACCTTCAGTACTATAATTAGTAATATTTCCATTTGATAAAGCCCCATTAGGTATAATAACTTCTTTATTAGTTGGCGTAAGAAGCTTAGTTGTAAAGATTTCAATCTCTTTTACAACGCCTAATTCTCCCTGAGCCTCAACAAGGTCACCAATTTTAATTGGTTTAAAAATCATCATCAAAACACCTCCAGCAAAATTACCAAGTGATCCTTGAAGTGCTAAGCCTATAGCAAGACCAGCTGCGGCAATAATAGCGGCAAAAGATGTTGTTTCAACACCAAGTTTGCCGAGGATAGCAATAATTAATAGTATTTTTAGAACCCAATTTACAAGGTTAAGTAAGAACTTTTGTAAACTAGGGTCGTACTCTTTTTTAGTCATGACATGCGTTATACCGCGCATGATTTTTTTAATAATCCAGGATCCAATAATCCATATCGCAATAGCAGCGATAATTTTGATTCCATATTCAGAGGCAAATTCAATGCCTTTATCTATCCATTCTTGTACTTCCATTGTAATGTGTTAAGGGTTAATTAATTAATAATTCGAATTTACGATTTATTGGATGAAGAATATTTCTATTTGAAGGATAAGTAATTGTCTAGTTCGTTAAAAGTATATTTTCTCCGATGAATGGAATAACTATGAAAGCATGAATAGAATAAACGCCAATAGCGCAGGAACAGATTGGACATAAAACAATTTTATTTTCTTAGTTGAATACGCACCGTAAATCCCAGCAACAATAATGCAGCCTAAGAAAAAAAGGATAAAATTATTGTTTTCAATTATGAGTGAATAAATAAGACCAGCAGCTAAAAATCCGTTATATAAGCCCTGGTTAGCTGCAAGAACTTTGGTGTCTTCAGCAAATTCTTTAGATTTTAAACCAAACGCCTTTATGCCTTTTGGGGTAGTCCAAAGAAACATTTCTAAAACAAGGAAATAAATATGCTCCAATGCCACAATGGCTGCGAATATTATTGCAATAGTTTTCATCTGATGTATATTTATTTGTTGATTAATTTTAATGCTTCTTTAACGTCACTAACGGGAAGCTTACATGCTTTATTTACACAAACATAAATCATAGTGTCGTCATCATTATACCTATTTAGTAAAAGGGGCATTTTATTTTCAGCTTCAGAAGCCGCCAATAACTTATTAGGTAGGTAGTGTGTATTCAATTCTTGTACTTTTCTAAAGGCATCATCTCCTGAAATGGCTACCTCGTAATAATCATTTGTGTAATTAAGCATAAGGTCAAGCCAATTAGAGAATGAGGAAGGATAATTTTGCATTTCGGTAGAAACATTATTCAGCATTGTCTTTGCTGTTTTTGCATAGGCTTCATTATCGTAATAATGATATAGTTTAAAAAGGTTCTTTGCCATGATGGAATTACTTGCAGGAATCACATTATCTCTGTACTCCACATTTCTGGTAACTAAAGACGCATCCTCATCAGAGGTAAAATAAAACATTTTGTTATTATCATCATGGAAATGGTCGAATGCATAATTAGTTAAATCTCTGGCGGTATTTAACCACTTTTCATTAAATGTATTTTCATATAATGTTACGAAAGCATCAATAGTAGTTGAATAATCTTCTAAATAACCATTAATAGTACTTTTGCCATCTTTATAGGAGTGGTATAATCCACCATCTTCTCTAAGTTGTTTATTAATTATAAAAGAAGCATTTTTTTCAGCAGTTTTCAAAAACCTGTCTTCCCCAAATACACGATACGCATCTAAATACCCTTTTAACATTAATGCATTCCAAGATGTAAGCGACTTATCATCTAATCTAGGTCTAGAACGTTTTTCTCTTTCTGATAGAAGCATTTCTTTCCAAGAAGCTTTCTTTTGATTTAATTCGTCTATGGAAATATCATGTTTTTTTACGATGTCTTCATCACCATCTTTACGAATCAAAACATAATTCCCTTTTTCCCAAAGACCATAATTATTGATGTTATAATAGTCTGAGAACACATCGAAATCAGTTCCTAAGAGTTGTTTTAAGGTATCTTTTTGCCACACATAAAATGCACCTTCTTCTAATTCATTCTGCTCGTCTAAACTATCAGCGTCTAGGGAGGAATAGAATATGCCATCATTGTTCATTAATTCGCGTTCTACAAAAGCTAAGGTTTCATAGACTGTGGTTTTGTAGAGTTCGTTCTTTGTAAGCAAATAGGCATCAGAATAGAGGCTTACTAATTGGGCGTTGTCGTAAAGCATTTTCTCGAAATGAGGTACATGCCATTTGTCATCGACAGAATATCTTGAAAATCCACCTCCAATTTGGTCATAGATACCTCCATAAGCCATTTGAGTAAGTGT
Organism: uncultured Flavobacteriaceae bacterium; assembly: GCA_937923735.1. Classification (GTDB taxonomy): domain Bacteria; phylum Bacteroidota; class Bacteroidia; order Flavobacteriales; family Flavobacteriaceae; genus JABABD01. Next base: position 8,689 of record CALDUJ010000052.1, read on the forward strand.
CGTATTTACAAATTCAAGAAGTTGGTTGTTATCATTTTGATATGCGTAACGCATTAAAAAATGATAATTATTTGGCATCATGAATTTGGGAGCACGATTTAACCCGCCTTTTTTTTCATCGAAAGATTCGGACCATTTTTTTACAGCATCAGATAAATTTTCTTTTTTGAATGAGGCCTCATCAGTATTTAATGCGACTAAATCCATCGACTTTATGCCTTCCTCCAGTTTATTTGCATATTCTACAAGTTCTTGGGGAGACTTATCATAGAGTTCAGAAATTTGCGCAAGGACATTCATCCAATCTTTTTTCTTGAAATACGTGCCACCCCAAACTGGTCTGCCATCTGGCAAAGCAATAACATTCAAGGGCCAACCGCCACTGCCAGTCATAAGCTGTACGGCATTCATGTATACTTGGTCAACATCTGGTCTTTCTTCTCGGTCTACCTTTACGTTAATAAAATTGTCGTTCATTACTTGGGCTACCAAACTATCTTCGAAGCTTTCGTGCTCCATAACATGACACCAATGGCAAGCTGCATAACCTACACTTATGAGCAAAAGTTTATTACTGTCTTTCGCCTCTGCTAATGTTTCGTCATTCCATGCTTTCCAATTTACAGGATTGTGGGCGTGCTGAAGAAGATATGGGCTAGTTTCATTAACTAAGTCATTGGTATATTTATGAGTCATTTTTTCTGAAGTTTGACTTTTACAGCTTAATAAGGCCAAAGCCAGTATCGCTAAAAGTAGAAAGTGTTTCTGCATACAACCAAAGGTAAAGATTATAAACAAAAAACCCAGACAATGCATGCCTGGGTTTAAAAATCTTGATAGTGTAAATTTATTTTACCTCGAAAGTTAATTTTACATTCACTCTAAATTCTGTTACTTCATCATCGTTAACAATGGCACTCTGATCTTGTACATATACAGAACGAATATTTTTAACGGATTTAGAAGCTTGTTTTACTGCTTTTTTAGTAGCATCTTCCCAACTTTTCTCACTATTTGATAATACTTCAATTACTTTTAATACTGCCATAATCTTTTATTTTATGTGTTAATTTTTATTTGAATTATAAAATTACTGAATAATGTAGAAATTAGTAATTAATTCGGTAATAATTAAGATTAAGCATATAGATAAAATGCTGATTTATTGGATGAGCGGCAACTACCCATTAATAGCTTCGACCATATTTACTTTACCCTTTAGCATTTCTTTAAGCATGTTCTCAATACCATTTTTAAGCGTAAATGTTGATGAAGGGCAGCCACTACAAGCGCCTTGTAGAATAACTTTTACGACTTTGCTATTTGGATCATAAGATTCAAATTGGATATTACCACCATCACTTGCAACAGCAGGTTTTATGTATTCTTCAAGAATATTGACTATTTCCTTAGACACATCATCAAGATTTTCAAACTCCTTGTCTTGTGCTTGTTGGGTTTTTTGTTTTACCTCAGGAGCATCGCTCAAAACAATGTCTTTGCCATTTTCGATATAACTTCTTATGAACTCTCGAAGTTCCATGGTAACATCTTGCCAGTCTGCGACGTCGAATTTTGTAATGGACACATAATTCTCATCAAAAAACACATTTTTTACAAATGGGAAATGAAATAATTCTGTAGCAAATGGCGAATAACTGGCCTCGTCTATAGATGTAAATTCGTGCGTAGTGGTAACGATACGTTTATTGGCTACAAATTTTACCGCTGCTGGATTTGGCGTGCTTTCCGCATATACAGTTACAGGCACTTTTTTTGTTTTAGCACTTTCCGTAACAACACTGCCCCCTTCATTTAAGTAATCTTCAATTTGTGCTCTTACTTCTTCTTTAACATCATCCCATTCGATAATATTGAAACGCTCTATGGCTACGAAATTACCTGAGATATAAATTTTCTTCACAAAAGGAAGATAAAAAAGTTGTTGTGCTAAAGGCGAATTTTTGGCGTCGTCAATATTGTTAAACTCAAAACTTTGGTGTTGGGTTAGGAACTCATTAGCTTCAAATTTAATGATAGCAGGGTTGGTTGTATTGTGGGTAGAAATTTTAAAATCTGGCATGTTTGCAATTTTTATGCAAAGGTAATAAACTAAAGAGGATTAGGGTTTCCTCATTAACGCACAAAACCCTTTTTAACATATTGAATCGAAGAATTTTGTCCACTCAACCATTTTTTTGTTAAAACACCAAAAGAAACATGGAGTTTCGATATATTTGGTATTCAAAAAAAAGCAGTGATTAAAAAAATACTCTTTCTAGCATTATGCTTGTTCCCGTTTGTGGGATTCTCTCAGATTTTAGAGGTTAATAATGCAGCTGATCCAGAATCGGTTATGTCTTTGCAAGAATTGGTGGAAAATGTTCTGATTACTGGGGCATGTTCAGACGTAAGTAATTTTACTGAACAAGTTGCTGGTGCACCTAATGCTACTACAACTAAAAGCTATGGATTTTTTAAAAGGCCGGCTAATAGTAGGTTTCCTTTTGAGGAAGGTGTTATTTTAACTACGGGGAGAGCCTTTGGGGCAGGTAATATTGTTGCTCCTACTAACCCTCCGGCAGACCCAGATTTTCCGAATGGTTTGCCTGGAGATGCTGATTTAGAGGCTGCTTTAGGTCAAACCAACACTAATGACGCAACATTCATAAAATTTGACTTTGTACCTACATCTTCAGATTTTAGCTTTAACTTTTTAATGGCTTCTGAGGAGTATGATGGGAATACTGAATGTACGTTTGCTGATAGCTTTGCTTTTTTACTTAGAGAGGTTGGAACCCCAAATTATACAAATCTTGCGGTCTTACCAGATGGTACACCTGTTAGTGTTACGAATATTAATAATTCAATGACTTGTGCAGCTAATACTGCCTTTTTTGAAGGCTATAATTTAGCAGCAACTAACTATGGAGGGCAAACAGTTGTTTTAACAGCTAGTGCTACAGTTGTTCCAAACACGACTTATGAAATTAAGATAGTAGTTGCGGATCAAGGAGATGATGCATGGGACTCAGCTATTTTCATAGAAGCTGGGAGTTTTAATATTGGCTTAGATTTAGGACAAGACCTTACGATTAACAATAATAATGCACCATGCGGCGGTAATGTGCAAGTATTAAGCACAGGATTTCCTGGGCTCATACATACTTGGTATTTAGATGGCGTAGAAATCACTACCGATACTGATGATATGCTAGATGCCACAGTCAGTGGCACCTACTCTGTTGAGGTTAGCTTCGGAACGGGTTGCGATGCTTCGGATTCTATTGTAGTACAATTTGCAGACCGACCAACACTTACACCAGTTGCAGATCAACTTATTTGTGATGATAATAATGATGGGTTTTGGACGCTTGATCTTACAAGTTTTAACCCTACTGTTTATGGGACTCAGAATGTTGCGGATTACACAATATCTTATCACCCGACTCAAGCTGATGCAGACAATAATACGGCAGCATTAGCATCGCCATATACAAATGCAACAGCCTATCAACAAGAAGAAATTTTTATAAGAATCGAAAATAATTTAAGCGCAACGTGTTTCGAGACCGACAGTTTTATTTTTGATGTGTTTGATCCGCCTGCTGCCAACAATTACACATACCGTTTATGTGATGATAATGCTGATGGAAACGATGCAAACGGTTTTGTAGAATTTGATTTAACGACAGTTGATGCTCAAGTTTTAGGTACTCAAAATGCAGCTCAGTACAATATTACATATCATGCTAGTGCTGCAGATGCCAATGCAAATGTAGGCGTGCTTGTATCTCCATACACAAATACTACTGCTAACGCAGAGCAGATTTTTGCGCGAATGGAAAATGTTGATAATACCAACTGTTTTGATGTTTCTGTAATAGATTTAATAGTTGACCCAAAACCAACTATAACGCCAATCGCAGATTTAAGGCAATGTGATGATGATACCGATGGTATTTCTTTATTTAACTTAACTGAAGCTAATACGTTAATATCAACTAACGCTGCTATAGAAACTTTTACTTATTATTTGACAGATGCAGAAGCGCAAGGAGGTGCGGTTGCAGATCAGATAGTTGATTTCACGGCATATCCAAACCCAACACCGCTAGCAAGTGTCGTATATGCTCGCATAGAAACTGCTCAAGGTTGTTGGAGAACAGCCCAAATTAATTTGATAGTAGGTGCTACGCAAATACCTCCAGGATTTCAATTAAATTATGAAGTTTGCGATGATATACTTGTCGATAATAACAATGCCAACGGCATAGCCACTTTCGATTTTAGTGATGCAACAGCTCAGGTACTAGCATTATTTCCTCTTGGAGCACCCATTACAGTCACTTACTATACCAATTTAGCAGATGCTCAAGCAGAAACTAATCCTATTCCAGATATTGGTAATCATAGAAATGAGACATCGCCAGATTTACAACTCATTTATGTGAGGGTAGATAGTGATGATGTAAATGCTTGTCTTGGTCTGGGGCAACACATCAATTTAACGGTTAATCCTCAACCAGTAGCAAACCCTATTGCGCCTTATATTTTGTGTAGCAATACGAATACAGCAAGTTTTGATTTAACTACTAAAAATGCTGAAGTTATAGGCGCTCAAACTCAAGATATTTTGGTGTCTTATCATACAAGTTTGGCTGATGCTGAGAATAATACAGCACCAATTACTAACCTCTATGATAATACTTCTAATCCACAGATAATTTATGTCAGAGCCCAATTTGATAACAATGGTAATGGCGTTGGAGATCCTGATGAGTGTGTCCGTACGGATATGACTTTTGAATTACAGGTGATACCTAATCCAATTGTTTTCACACCAGACCCTATAAGAATATGCAGTGACCAAGTGGATACAGTTTACGATTTAACCATTAGAGAAAACCAAATAACCGGAGGAGATACAACAATTACCTTAAACTATTACGAGAGTATTGCGGACCTTAATGCTAATACACCTATAGCAAATCCGAATGCCTATGTTAGTGCAACGCTAAATAATACTATCATTGTTGAAGCCACAGGAGCAAATACATGTACAGCTACAGTCGATTTGGAGTTGGTTACAATATTATATGCCAACCTCAATCTTACACCTAATGTCATTGAGGAATGTGAAATAGATGATGATGGATTTGATGTATTTGATCTAAGGAGAAGAGAACTGGATATCCTAAATGGATTAAATGCTATTGATTTTGTATTCAGATATTATATTTTAGAAGCAGATGCAATAGCAGGTAATGCGAATAATATTACGAACCCTGAAACGTTTACCAATACGGTTACGGTTTCTCAAACTATATACGTTAGAATAGACCCAGTAGCGAATGAGTGTTTTCAAATAGCACCGCTACCATTACAAGTAAACCGTGTACCTGAAATACAAATTGAAGATCAATATGTATTGTGTTTGGATAGAAATGATAATGTAGTAACACCAGATGAAATAACATTATTACCTAATCCTCCAATAGATACGCAGCTTAATGATATAGAGTATTCTTTTGAGTGGTATCAAGGTGATGCAATCCCTGCGAATTTAATTCCAGGAGAAGATGCATCGACTTTTACACCAACAGTTCCCGGAAATTATTCCGTTATAGCAACTAATATTGCAACAGGGTGTACCATTCCTGCAACCACTACTGTGGTAGGGTCTTATCCCCCAGAAAGTATAACGGTGGAAGTCGTAACACCAGCGTTTTCAGATAACAATACCATTGAAGTTACTGTTGAAGGGGTTGGGGATTATGAATATAATTTGGATAATGGCCCATGGCAGGATTCACCAATTTTTGAAGATGTCCTTGGAGGCGAGCACACAGTTTTTGTTAGAGATAAATTAAATTGTGGACAAGTTTTTGAAATTGTTATCGTTATAGATTATCCAAAGTTCTTTACGCCCAATGGAGATGGTGTACATGAAACATGGAACATTAAAGGCATAAAAGACCAGCCTAACGCAAAAATTTATATATTTGACAGGTACGGAAAGCTATTAAAACAGTTGATTTCTAGCGGTAATGGTTGGGATGGAACATTTAACGGTGAAAAAGTACCTAGTAGCGATTATTGGTTTACAGTGGAATTTATTGACCCAATAGACAATACTATGAAAATATTTAAGGCCCATTTTACATTGAAAAGATAATAACATGAACTTTAAGAAATATCTACTATTATTGTTTACTACTGGTTTTGTAAATCTTACATTTTCTCAAGAAGGATTACCAATATATACCGATTATTTAACAGACAATTATTACTTGATTCACCCATCAATGGCTGGTGCAGCTAATTGTGATAAGGTGAGATTAACAGGTCGCCAACAGTGGTTTGGTCAAGATGATGCGCCAAGTCTTCAGACACTGAGTTTAAATGGCAGATTCGGAGACTCGCAATCTGGTTATGGTGTTATACTTTATAATGATAAAAACGGTTACCACTCCCAATCAGGTGCTTATTTAACTTATGCACATCACTTATTATTTTCAAGAAATGAGGTAGACTTAAATCAACTATCTTTTGGTTTAAGTGCTGGTTTTATACAATATAAATTAGACGAAACTTCTTTTTTAACTGAAGGATTTGACCCTATAATTGCAGGTATCGAACAGAGTTCTACTGAGTTAAATATAGATTTTGGTTTTTCTTATAATTTTTTAGATTTCTATGCTCATGCTACAGTAAAAAACGTACTAAATAATTCTGGTATTAATAACGACATCCAAATATCAAGTAACCTAAGACGCTATCTTTTATCTGCTGGTTATGTTTTTGGGAAGATTGGCAGCGATTGGTCTTATGAGCCATCTCTTATGTTTCAATATAGAGACGCCACTGCGGAGTCTACTATAGATATGAATGCTAAAGTATATAAGAAAACAGAATTCGGAAAACTTTGGGGAGGCATCTCTTACAGACGAAGTCTAGATGGCGCAGAGTTTCTAGACGGGTCTGGCGTTAGCAGTCAGAAGCTTCAATATATATCTCCAATTATTGGAGTAGATTATAAGAAATTTGTATTTGCTTACACTTATTCCTACCAATCGAACTCTATTGTCTTTACAAATGGAGGGTTTCATCAGATAACATTAGGACTTAATTTTAATTGTAGGCGAGAGGCTTACGATTGTAACTGTCCAGCAGTAAATTAAACAAAAAGCTCCCAAAGTTATTTGGGAGTTTTTTGTTTGTGATTAATTAGTTGCTCAAATTACCATTTGTAATTTTTCTTTTTTGCCTGTGTTTTTATGGCATTAATCATAGCATTCTCAAGACCGTTTCCGTTTTTCTCACTTTTCTTTTCTGCCATGTGCTGTTTTCTTTTTGTATTCAGTACTTGAATCTTCTTCTGAATATCAGCGCGTTCTTTGCTTTTAGCTTCAACATACGCTTTAATTTCTTTTTTAGATTTCCCTTTTAGTTCTTTTGGCAGGGCTTCTTTATCAAGATCTTCAACAACAACTTCTTCCATTTCTACTGCATCAACTAAATCCCAAGAAGAATTCTTATACAAATGAGAACTCTTGCTTACAGTCCTGCTTACTGCGTTTGCTTCGCTGTAGTCTTTAGCATTATCATCCTGACTGCTTTGTAGAGCCATCTTTGATTCACCTCTACTCCCATAGGCAACGTAAGTACTGTTTAGTTTTTGATTGTATCGTAATATTTCAGAATCATAAGGGGTTGCTATATGCACTGTGGCATGATTATGATTAATGGCAATATAGTCGCCATTTGTTAGGTCAGCACCATCTTTCCAATTGGTTGAAACACCACTTCGGTAATCGCCACAAAAAATGGTGTTAACGGTTACATCTTTTTCATTAGCATTAGTAGCAGCATTTTTGTAATTCACTTTTCCTTGAGTGAATGGCTCGTTTCCAGCAATGAAAATGAGTTTAAGGTCATCGGCATTCTTACCCCAATTCAGTTGATCTAATGATGTCTGAATTACTTGCCCACAATACTCACTACCACCTTTTGTGGAAAGAGAGAATAATTCTTTAGAAATTTCATCCAAGTCATCGCTAAAACCAAGAACTTGACGAATGTAACCCTCATCGGCATTTAGCCTGTCGTTTCCGTATTCATATAAGGCTATTTGGAGATTTGGCCTGTCACTATCGCATCTAGCGTAAGACAATTCATTAACGATTTCCCAGAGTTGTGCCTTAGCTTGGTCTATAAGACCATCCATACTATTGCTAGTGTCTAAAAGTAAAGCAACTTTAATGTATTGCTTGCTTGGTTTGTGTGCTAATTCTATAGCATCAAATTCATTAAATGCTATTGTTTTCTTTTCGTTTGCATTACATGATAGGCTTAATAAAAGTCCTAGGCAAACTGTTGTTTTAAATACTGTTTTCATTTGTTCTTTGATTTTTGTGTAAACCTATAACCAACTTAATTACTATAAAACCGACAATGAGAGTAGATATGATTTGAATGAGTGAACGTGACTTTTGGTTGAGTGAGTAAGTATATTAGTCTTCAAAAAACAGTATAATATAAAAATAGGCGTTTTATTATACCAAGTAAAGTATGTAAGTTTATCCCAATGAAGCCAAAACATTTATATATATTACTGTTAATCTTATTCCTTTTCCAGGGAACAAATCTGTATGCTCAAGAACAACTTCAAGACCGAACAGTTGAAGCCCCTCGTTTTTCTGTAAAAGGTTCGGTTGTGGAAGATGATACTAACAGACCTATTTCAAGAGTAAATATCGAAGTCAATGGCGGTTCTTACACGACAACTAATGGCTTGGGAGAATTTAGGATTGATGTGCGTAAAGGAGACGAATTGGTTATTAGGCATCAAGATTTTGAAACTGTTAGATATACTGTAAAAGATAGTGAGCGTATTAAGGTTAGGGTAAAGTCTGATAGTCGCAAAAAGGTATCCAAATTTAAAAGAGGTGTTGTTTCTAGTACATTTAATTCGTTAATAGATTCTGCGGCGACTAATTTAAAGAAGAACCCTGAAAAGAGTATACAATTTGTTACAGATGCTTTGGAAGTTAGTAATTCCAAAAAACAGAATGCTGAAGCCTATGAAGCATTAGCAGATATTTTTTACAGCTTAAAACAGTACGATCTTGCTATTAGTAATTACGAAATTAGTTTACAGAGTGAAATATCTAATGATAGGTTTTTGAAGTTGGCAAAGGCATTAGAAGGTAATGGTAATTATCAAGAAAGCATTGAAACCTACACACGCCGCATTGCCATAGAGACGCTAACCAATTGGCAAAAAATTGAATTACAGGAAGGATTGGGAGATGTGTATAGAGCAACTAAAGAATACCCAAAGGCCATTACTTCTTATAGTGAAGGATTACGGATTGCTAATAAGCATTTGATTTCGCCAAAAATTGCAGATTTAAACTCAAAAATTGCTCAAACTTACCAGGCAAGTGGGGAAATTCAAAAAGCAAAAATATCTTATAATAATTCATTAGAAGTAGCCAAGAAACAAAACAAAAAACGCGCGGTCGAAGAAAAAGTGAAAATAGCAGATTTTCAAAATTCCAATAGAGATTTTGATAAGGAGATAGAGTTACGTAAAGACGCCTTAAAGGATTTACAGGATATTGAAGGCGATGACAAAATACTTGAAAATGAAAGTGCCTTAACACCTCAGAAACAAAACTATAAAATAGGGAACGCTTATGCTGCTCAAGCAAACATTCCCGAAGCGATTAACTATTTAGAAAAAAGTATCGAAGAGGCTGATAAAAAGGAAGATTTGGTAGTGCAAAAAGACGCAACCAGAAAAATATCAGAACTGTATCGCGATATAGGAGATTATAAAAATGCCTTGGTAGCTTACCAAAGTTATGTGGAGTTAGTTGATAAGCTGGTTATTAAGAAAGAACAGGAAATATCGCAAGCAGCACGTTTTAGTCGTGATATTTCAGAAAAACAAAATCGGATTACAAGTTTAGAGACTAGCAAAGAATTGACTGAAAGTAAATACGCGCTTACAGAATCCAATAATAAGCGTCAGCAAATTATTATTTATGCCTTAATTGGAGGTCTTTTGCTTTTAATGCTTACAGCATTTTTGATGTACAAGAACATAAAACAGCAAAAATTCGCTAATAATCTTTTAGCGTTGAAATCACTGCGAAGCCAGATGAATCCACATTTTATTTTTAATGCATTGAATTCGGTGAATAGCTTTATAGCAACAAATGATGAACGGACAGCTAATAAATACTTGTCTGATTTCTCGCTGTTGATGCGCTCTGTATTAGAGAATAGTGAAGAGGATTTTATTCCACTAGAAAAAGAAATTGAATTATTGGAGCTCTACACAAAATTGGAACATTTTAGGTTTCAGGATAAATTTGAGTACAGTATTTCTGTTGATGAAAACGTAAACATTGCTGAATTCCAGATTCCACCAATGTTGTTGCAGCCTTACATTGAAAATGCTGTTTGGCACGGTCTGCGCTATAAAAAGGAGAAAGGGCATCTAAACATTTCCATAAAGCAAAAACAAAAGGATAGTATCGAAATTGTTATAGCAGATAACGGTATTGGTAGAGAAAAATCAAAAGCATTAAAAACCCAAAACCAGAAAAAGCAAAACTCAAAAGGGATGGGTAATATTAAAAAACGTGTGGCTATTCTTAATGATATGTATAAAGACAAAGTTGATGTATTTATTGATGATTATCAAGACCAAGTGGATGCTGGAACAAAAGTAGTTGTAACTATAAAAAAGGATTAGATGAAGCTAAATACTATCATAGTAGAAGACGAAGAAAAAAGCAGAGAGATTTTAAGGAATTACCTAAAAAAATACTGCCCTAATGTATCTGTTTTAGGAGAAGCTTCTAATGTAGATGAAGCTTTAGTATTGATAAGGAATAATGATTTAGATTTGGTTTTTTTAGATGTAGAAATGCCTTATGGAAATGCTTTTGATTTGCTAGATAAGGTCGGTGATAGAACATTTGAAGCCGTATTTGTAACTGCATACGATCACTATGCCATTGATGCCTTAAATGCGCATGCATCTTATTACTTGATGAAGCCAATATCTATTGACGAGCTTATTAAAGCTGTAGATTATGTAGTTGAAATAAAAACCAAAGAAAATGCATTGCAGGATGAGGTCTTAGTGCCAAAAACAAATAGTGTTAATGGTAAAATTACAATTCCACAGCAGGATGGATTCGAAGTTTTGGAGACATCAGACATTATGTATTGTAAAGCTGATGATAACTACACCGAAATCTATTTGAACAATAATAAAAAGAAGCTTGTAAGCAAGACACTTAAATATTTTGAAGAGGCATTGTCCGATTCTAGTTTTGCTAGAGTACACAAGAGTTATCTAGTGAATGTGAATGAAGTTACTAAATATAGAAAAGGGAAAGGTGGGAGTGTGGTTTTGAGTAACGGAAAAGAAATTATGGTATCTGCTTCCAAAAAAGCAGGGTTATTGTCTTATTTTAAATAACAAATTCCTGAGAAGGCAGGAATCTCTGAATAGATTCCGAATCTAGTGTTGAATAAAAACTAAACGAATCAAATAACTAAACTTCAAATAAATGCCAATCATAAAACCAGTAAATGGGAAATCGCCAGAAATCGGTGACGATTGTTATATCGCAGAAAATGCAACGATTGTAGGTGAAGTAAGTATGGGTAATCAATGTAGTATATGGTTTAATGCTGTGTTGCGTGGTGATGTTCACTTCATAAAAATGGGAGATAAAGTAAATGTCCAAGATGGTGCAGTTATTCATGCTACATATCAGAAATCACCAACTACTATTGGTAATAATGTGTCCATAGGACATAATGCTATTGTACATGGCTGTACAATTCAAGATAATGTGCTTATTGGTATGGGAAGTATTGTTATGGATGATTGTGTTGTAGAAAGTAATACTATTGTTGCCGCTGGAGCAGTAGTGACAAAGAATACTCGAATAGAAGCTGGTAGTATTTACGCTGGGATACCTGCAAAAAAAGTAAAAGATATTAGCAAAGAACTAATCAAAGGTGAGATAAACAGAATTGCTGATAATTATGTAAAATATTCTGGCTGGTTTAAGGATTAATTTTATAATAATCTAATAATCAGTTATTTAATTAAATTATTTTTCTTATATTTAATCTATTGTATTGGGGTGCTGCTAACATTAGCGGCTGAGAGAAGACCCATTGAACTTGATTGGATAATGCCAGCATAGGAATACAATTTGCAAAGGAAACACTTGACATAGCATCAAACTGTTTCCTTTGTTTTTATTCAAAAGTCTAAGAATTTTGCTTTAAAGTTGCCTCCCAAAAGATTAGCCAATACTTCTTGGTTTTGATTTGAATAGAATACATTTTCAGATTCTTTTTCAGAACTATTCAATAAACCATTTTTTGTTAAAATAAATTTGGTTTGCCTAGCAACAGCTTCACCAGAGTCAATTATTTTTACATGTTTTGGTAGTATTTTTAGTAGCTGGGGGATGAGATAAGGGTAATGTGTACAGCCCAAGACCAAATAATCAATATTAGCATTAAGCATTGGTTCCATATATACGTCTAGAAAGGACTTCATTTCGAGACTATTTAGTTGGCCATTTTCAATTAAAGGAACAATGCCTTCTCCCACTTGTTCAATAACTGTTATGTCGTTTGCAAACAGATTTGTTGTGTGATGAAATAACTCACTTGAAAGAGTCCCTTTGGTTGCTAAAATACCTATGGCTTTTGTTTTAGTTTTTAATGCTGCTGGTTTAATGGCTGGTTCAATACCTATAAACGGGACATCATAATCTTCACGAAGTGTTTTAATGGCATTAGTTGTTGCCGTATTGCATGCAACCACAATTAACTTACAGTTTTTATTGAGTAAATACTCTGTGTTTTTCCTACTTAAAGCTATTATCTCATCTTGAGGTTTGTCTCCATAGGGAGCATGTTTGCTATCTGCAAGATATATGGTGTTTTCGTGAGGCAAAAGTGTATAAATTTCCTTCCATATGGAAGTACCTCCAACCCCAGAATCAAAAATACCAATAGGATTATTCATATAATTACAAAAATAAAAAAGCTGCCCATTAGAGGCAGCTTTTCAAGATATTATTATTGAGATTCCCTTTTTCAGGGGAATGACATAAATGTCATTATATTCCTAATTCAGCTTTTACGTCAGCCATAAGGTCTTTACCGTCAGCGACAATCAATGTTGCTGCATCCAAAACATATTTAATGCCTTGAGCCTTAGCCACTTTTTCTATTGCTTTTTTTGCATCCTCAGTAATAGGTTTCAAAAGTTCGAATTCTTTCTTCTGAAGATCTTTTTGAGCATTAGCTTGATACTCTTGGATATTACGCTGTAATCCTTGTACTTCTAATACGCGTTTTTGATTTTCTTCGTCTGTCTGCGATGCAGCTTCAGAATCATATTGCTTCATCTTGTTTTGAAGTGATGTCGCTAATTCTTTAATGTCAGCCTCATAAGTTTTGCCAAGTTTTTCAATTTCTGCTTGAGCTGCTTTCATAGCTGGCATTGCCTGTATAAGTTCTTGGGTGTTTATATGAGCAACATCACTTTGCGCCTGCATAAAACTCGTCATTCCAAGAAAGAGTACGGTTGCGAATAATAGGGTTTTTAATCGTTTCATTTTTAAATAGGTATTAATTGTGTTATAAATTTATTATTAGTTATTGTTCTTTATACTGTCTTGAGCTTTCTTCTTTGCTTCTCTTTCTGCTTTTGCTTTAGCTCTTGCTTCAAGAATTTTTCTTTTTCTTTCTGCTAACTCTTTTTGACGCTCTTCTCTAGTTTTCGGAACTACTTTCTCTTTTTGTTCTTTTGCTTTAGATGGCGCTTGATCTTTTACTGTTTCTTCCGAAGATTTCTCTTCCTCTTTACCCTCATCTTCAAAAGGCGTGCCATTTTCCATTTTTTCATCTAGATTTATATCGAATGGAAGTTTTTTCTTTGTAGAAGTAGCACCTTCTCTTTCCGCTTTTTTCTTTGCACGATCATCTAATATTTTCTGACGTCTAGCAGCGGCTTCTTTCTTCTTGGCTTCTCTAGCTTCCAGTGCAGCTTGCTTTTTTTCTTCAGCCGATTTTGCTCTTGCTGCTTTGTTTGCCTCTACCTCTTTTTTCTTTGCCTCAGCTGCTTCATTTATAACAGGAACTACTTCTTCTGCCTCGGCTGCTTTTTTATCTCTTTTATTTTGTATTTGTTTACGCTTGGAGGCTCTTGTAATCGTTCGAAGTACTTGCTCACTTATGTCAAACCTGTCTGCAGAATAAAGCATGGGCATATCGGATTTATCAAATACCAAATCATATTTTCTGTTAGCAGCGATATCCTGTACGGCAGAAAATATCTGATCTTGTACGGGTTGAATGAGCTGTTTTTTCTGAATCATTAAATCGCCATTTGGGCCAAATCGTTTTTGTTGGTAATCAAGTATCTCTCTTTCTTCAAAAAGAATATCTTCTTCACGCTCTTTAACTAGTTCTGGAGTTAAAAGAACACTCTCATTGCTCAAATCATTGCGTTTCTGATCTATCTCGGCTAATTTAGCTTCGATTTCACCTTTCCATTTTTGGACTTTACTTTCTAGTTGAGAAGACGCTTCTTGATATTCGGGTACATTTTCCAATATGTATTCGGTATCGATATAGCCAACTCTAACACCTCTTTGGGCGTTAATAGTATAGCTTGAAAGTGTTAGGATGCTTAGTAAAAAAAGGACTTTAATTTTCATTGTAATATCATTTATAACCTTTTCGCTGAACAGGTATTAATTCTTCAAATTAACGAAATTATATCTGAAAAATTTTAACTACTGCTTTAAAAGGCTTAACTATACGTTAAAACTAACATCATAGTGCTAAAATTGTTGACCGATTATAAAATGTGTTTCCCATCCATTCTTGACTGTTTGTCCTGGTAAAGGATCGTAACCGTAACCGAAATCTATTCCTAATAAACCAAAAGCAGGCATAAATATACGAACACCAGCTCCAGCAGAACGGTTAATATTAAATGGGTTGTAATCTCTAAAACTGTTGTACGATGCACCACCTTCGGCAAATACCAATCCGTATATGGAGGCAGATTGTTTTAACGTAATAGGATATCTTAATTCAAGTGAGAATTTGTTGTATATACTTCCGCCATCTTGTGGCGATAGCGTTTGGTCATCATAACCTCTTAATGCAACAATTTCACGACCATCTAAAGCAAATTGTCCTAATCCACTCCCTCCTAAGAAAAAACGTTCAAAGGGAATGATACCACGATCGTTATTGTATGCGCCTAAGAAGCCAAATTCAATTTTTGGTCTTAGTACTAATTTATCTACAATTCTTGTATACCACTCTCCACTAAACTTAATCTTATAGAATTCTAACCATTTAAAACGCTCTTGGTCAATCTCCGCGATTCTGTCTGCATCTTGATCTGTAATAGCTTGCTCCCTTTCGTCTGCAAGCTCACCATAATCAGTATCGCTAAATAACGAATATGGAAGCGATAGTTTGGCAGATACATTAAAATTTGAACCGCCCATAGGGAAAATTGGATTTGGACCAGAACTATTTCTACTCAACCCAATGGTATAAGACAAGTTGTTTGAAAAACCATCACCAAACGTAAATAGCCCAGTATTATAGTTTTTTAGGTTATAATGCTGAAAGCTTAATGCTTGAGAGAGTACAAAAAAATCATCTGGAACTGAAAGCCTCTTTGCTAAACCAACAGATAATCCAGTAATGTTAAATCGTCTATCCTTATCTGGTCTTCTTGTTTGAGGATTGAATAAAAATTGCTTTGTGTGCGAAATTGATGTGGAAAGTTGCACGGGTTTCTTTCCACCCAACCAAGGCTCAGAGAACGAAAAGCTATAGGTCTGGAAAAATTGGCTTGCCTGTAACCTGAGAGATAATCTTTGCCCGTCACCCATTGGTATAGGCTTGTAGGCTTCTTTATTGAAGATATCTTTAATAGAGAAATTTGAAAATGACAATCCTAGAGTTCCGATGAATCCCCCACCTCCATAACCACCTTGTAGTTCTATTTGGCTTGATCCTTTCTCAACCACTGAATATTCCATGTCCAAAGTACCATCATTTGGATTCGGGTTCTTGAAATTAGGAGATACTTGTTCTGCATCAAAAAATCCTAATTGGCTTATTTCTCTTATTGTACGAATAACATCTTCTTTACGATATAGTTGTCCTGGACGTGTACGTATTTCTCTATACACAACATGGTCGTTAGTCTTATCATTTCCGACAACAGTTACATTGTTGAAATACGCAGGTTTACCTTCAGAAATCCGTATCTCCATATCAATCACATTTCCATCTGCATTAACTTCTACAGGACTGATTGTAGAGAATAAGTATCCATTATTTTGATAGAGGTTTGTTAAATCATTTGCATCAGGTTTTGAGGCGTCTGCTATACGCTCTTTTAAAAGGACACCGTTGTAGGTGTCACCTTCCGTAATACCTAACTGTCTTGTTAGCTGGGCGTCCGTATAAA
>CALDUJ010000053.1 GCA_937923735.1 uncultured Flavobacteriaceae bacterium
GTTTCTTACTAAGACTAAACCAACCTCCGCCGTTCATAGCTTCTATACCGTTACTACGAAGAATAGCAGCTGCACTCCCAGAACGGACACCACTCGCACAGCATGTGATTACAGGCTTGCCAAGCTTTTTTATATCCTTTACTTTAGATGCAATAACTTGTAAAGGGATATTCTCAGCTCCAGGTATGGCACCTGAATCGTATTCTCCTTTAGCCCTAACATCGATTATGATAGCGCCTCTAGATTGAAAATCTTTTAGTTTCTTTGTTTTACTTCCAAAAAGGAAATCAAGTAACCCCATTCATTAAATTTTGGATAAATTTACAACTAATCATAAAACATGGCGGTCTCCGAAAACAGGAAAGAAGAAATAATTAGTACATCTGCTAAGCTATTTAAAGAAAGAGGTTACAGCGCAGTGACTATGCGAGATCTAGCACAAGCTTTAGGGATAAAGGCTGCGAGTCTCTACAACCACATAAACAGCAAGGAGGAAATACTTAGCCATATTATCATAGCCATTGCCGAGCAGTTCACTGAGGGAATGTCAATCATTCTCGATTCAGAAGGCACTAGTATTAATAAACTAGAAAAGATTATTTCTCAACATGTAGAAATTACATCAAATAACTACAACGGGATGGCTTCTTTGAATAATGATTGGATGCACTTGGGAGAGAAATTGGATTATTATCTCGATTTACGACGTCATTATGAAGACAACTTTCGAAGTATTTTAAAAGAAGGAGTGTCCAGAAATGAGTTGAAGAATATTGATATAGAGGTTACTTTATTTTCAATATTATCTACTTTAAGATCATTGTACTTATGGATTCCTAAAAAGGATGATATCAATGAGACTAGGCTTGGTGGGGATTTGATTGAGGTGTTGCTAAACGGAATTAACAAATAGTTAGCGTTTTATTTTGTATTTTTGTTATCAAAACTAACAAGTGTTAGTTTTGATTTGAATAAACTATATGGCTCAATTTCACAACTTAAAAGTTGCAGATATTTACGAAGAGACAGAAGATACTTCTGTAGTAACTTTTGATGTTCCTGAAGAACTACTTCAAGGGTTCGGTTTCCGCCAAGGACAGCATTTAACATTAAAGGCTGATATTAATGGTGAGGATATTCGTCGATCTTATTCGTTATGTTCTAGCCCATATGAAAACAAATGGCAGGTAGCAGTAAAACTAATTCCTGGAGGTAAGTTTTCTACGTATGTCAATGAGAAATTATCTGTAGGTGATAATCTAGAGGTTATGCAGCCTAGCGGAACATTTGGTGTTGAGGTAAGTCCAAATAAAGCTAAGAACTATTTATTTTTTGCTGCTGGAAGCGGAATTACACCTATCCTATCTATGATTAAAGCCCATTTAGGACAGGAGCCAGATGCTACATGCAAGTTGTTCTATGTCAATAAAACAGCAAAATCTATTATCTTTAAAGAAGAACTAGAGCAGCTTAGAAACACCTATTTCGGTCGATTGGAAATTTATTATTTCTTAACTAAAGAAAAAAGAGATATCGAATTGTTTAACGGACGATTTGATGATGAGAAAATGCAGGTGCTTACGAATACATTTATCGATATTCCTGATACCAATGAAGTATTTCTTTGTGGTCCAGAAAAAATGGTAAATTATGTCAGTGAGTATCTAATCAATTCAGGTTTACCAAAAGAATTAGTGCATTATGAGTTATTTGTAACAGGTTTGTCTGAGGAAGATATTAAACGTTCAGAACGATTAGCGCAACAAAGCGTTGAAGGAATTGAGGTGACAATCGTAGATGGAGGAAAAGAATTCCTATTCACCATGACCAAAGAGTTCGATAATATTCTCGATGCAGCTTTAAACGCAGGAGCAGATTTACCATTTGCATGCAAAGGAGGTGTGTGTAGTACCTGTAAATGCGAAGTAAAAGAAGGTTCTGTTGAAATGAAAATCAACTATGCTTTAGATAAAAAAGAAGTCAGTCAAAATCTGGTATTAAGCTGTCAGGCTGTACCTACAAGCGATAAAGTCGTTGTCGATTTTGATGTATAATAAATTCCTGTGAAGGCACAAATCTCGTGAATATTAACTTATTTATGAATTGAAATAATGATTTTAATACAATGATTGTCCCCTTGAGGGGACTTTAGGGGTGTTTCAAAATATATTGAAAAAGAAAAATTACAGTTCAACAAGCTAAAGGTCAAATGCCAATAGCAAAAAGCTTAGAATAATGAGTGAAGAACAAATTAAAAGTCTAGAAAAACAGTTCGAAGAACGAATCGCAAGAGACGAGAAAATCGAACCTAAAGATTGGATGCCTGAGAAGTACAGGAAAACGCATATTAGGCAAATGTCGCAACACGCACATTCCGAAATTGTAGGTATGTTACCAGAAGGTAATTGGATTACAAGAGCACCATCTTTAAGACGTAAAGTTGCATTGTTAGCAAAAGTGCAAGACGAAGCTGGTCACGGATTATATCTCTATTCTGCTACAGAAACTTTGGGGATTTCTAGAGAAGAAATGTATGAGCAATTGCATACAGGTAAGGCGAAATACTCAAGTATCTTTAACTATCCAACAATTACTTGGGCAGATATGGGAGCCATCGGATGGTTAGTTGATGGAGCTGCGATTATTAATCAAGTGCCATTATGTAATACATCTTACGGACCATACGCTAGAGCAATGATTCGTGTATGTAAAGAAGAAAGCTTCCAT
>CALDUJ010000054.1 GCA_937923735.1 uncultured Flavobacteriaceae bacterium
TACAGGGTGTTATTCATGAAAGTGCTAAGAACATCGGAAACGTTGTTAAGCGCGGAAATAGAGTATATACTAATGCTATAAAAGGACTTGCAAAACAAGATTTAGCTTTATTGAAGAAAAACAAAAAGCAGATTACTAAGCTTTCTGATGAGGTTGATAATTTGAGAGATAACATCTTCTACTTTATCAAAAATCTAGATGAATCGAGTGTTGGTGCAAGTAATTTCTATATAAATATCTTAGGGTATTTGCAGGATATGACACAGTCTTTGGAATATATCTCAAAGGCAAGTCATAAGCACATCAATAACAACCATAAGAAACTTAAATTCAATCAGGTGAAAGAATTGAAGGAAGTTGATGATGCTTTAGAAATTCTATTTAACGATACAAAAACCGCGTTTGATTCCCGTTCTTTTGAAGAAATAGGAGCCATCTTAGATCGTAAAAAAGACGTATTCGATATGGTAAATGATAAAATCGTTAAGCAAGTTGCTCGTACTAGAACTGAAGAGTCTAGTCCTAAGAACACAACATTGTACTTTGGATTGTTATTAGAAACAAAAGATTTATTGACTGCTACTATGAACTTATTGGATGAGTACCATACTGCTCACGATAGTGATGTAGAACCTGCTACAATACCTGAAGACGGAGAATAGTAAGATTTATATATTGTATAAGCCAAAAAAGCATCTCGAGAGGGGTGCTTTTTATTTAGATTTTAGTTTAGACTAAGAATAATAAGAACCCAAGAACAGCTCCTATAATAACTGTCCAAATAACACTAATTTTGGTTCCAAAAGTAAGGTAAGTACATACTATTGTAATTACAATAGCTCTCCAGTCAATTAAAGTATCCTTTGCCATTAGATACAATACGGCAAGCATTACGGCAACCGCAGCCACATTAACGGAATCTAAGAAATACCTTAAGATTGTAGATTTTCTCATCTTAGGAATGATAGGATTTAATATCAAGACAAATAAGAAAGAAGGTAAAAATACTCCTGCCGAAGCAGCAAGAGCGCCCCATATTCCAGTTAATTGGTAGCCAATAAATGTAGCTGTGGATAACACCGGTCCTGGTGTGAATTGCCCCACAGCAATAGCATCAATAAGTTCTGGTCTCGTTAACCAACCTCTGCTTACTAATTCCGTGTCCAGATAAGCAAAAAGCACGTAACCACTCCCGTACAAAACAGAACCTACTTTTAAGAATGTCCAAAAGACATTAGCTGTCGATACTTTTAAAACCGTTGAAAACAACCCTCCTGAAAATAGAAATAGAGGAGAAATAGATTTTATATCTGTTGAAAGTTGAGACTTTAAATAAAAATATCCCATTCCTAGAATACCAGCCCCAAGAAGTGCAAGAATCTCATTAACTCCCAAAATACTTGCTAAAAAAACTAGAGCCCCCAAAACACCTAATCCCCATCCCTTCAAAGCTTTTTTACCAAGCTTCAAAATAGCAGAAGCGATAATAGCTAGTACAGCCGGTTTTATACCGAAGACAAAAGGTTCGACTTCAGGTAGATTCCCATATTCCACATATAAATACGCTAATATAGCTGTCACTACAATTGCTGGAAAAATAAAGCAAATCCCAGCTACAAAAAGTCCAGCCTTTCCCGCTCTTTCATGTCCACAATGCATAGTCATTTCTGTCGAGTTTGGCCCAGGAATGAGATTTGTAGCACCAATAAGATCCAGGTAATAGTCACGGGTCATCCATTGGCGTTTAGAAACCACTTCGACTTCCATCATGGCTATATGGGCAGCTGGTCCTCCAAAGGCAAAACAGCCTAGCTTAAAGAATACTAATGCGACTTCTCTCAAACTATTTTTAGAATTCATTTCTAATCTTCAATCGCTTTTCCAATCTGCTCGATACCAGAACTAGCATCTCTGTTTGCCTCAAACTTTTCAATATCGACAACGAAGGTTTTAGATAAAGTATCATGCCAGCCTTTACCTAAGTCTCCAAGAAATGAAAACTGTTCAAAAGGTATAATTCTACACAAGCTCCTGATTAAAATTTCATTAATAGTTGGTTTGGAACCATCTTTTAAAACTACTTTTGTCTTAGTTATATACTTACCTATTGACCTTCCTGTTAACGTTTCAATCGTGGTATAATAAATAATTAATATTATAAACCCGAAAACATAGTCTATGAAGCGACTATCAGATTCAACAACAATATCATATAAGCCATAATTTCCTGTTAATTCAGCAGTAATTGCAATAAGTACACCAACTCCTGCACCTAATACCATTTGTATAATATAATCTATAATAAAGTTGCCAAAACGTTTCCCTTTACTAGCTAAGTCTTTTTGTGTGACATAAAATTCGTTAGGTGGGTTCATAATAGTTGAGTTAGGTTAGTTCTCAAATATAACATTATGCTATTAAAATAAAAATCTCTTACTTTTATAAAAAACAAATCTTTCACCATGAGAACATCAATTATTGCTTTGCTCCTATTTATCGGTTTTACCGTTAATTCACAGACTACAACAGGCAAAGAATTACTAGACAAAGCCATCTCATACCACGACCCAAATAATACATGGTCGTCTTTTGAGGGGACTTTAAATGTCACCATGGAAACCCCAAAAAGCTCGAATAGAGATAGTGAAATACAGATTAACTTACCAGAAGAATATTTTTATGTGAAAGCAAAACACGATACTATCACAACTGAATACACCATCAACAAACAAGAGTGCTTGATTAGACTAAACGGTCTGTCT
>CALDUJ010000055.1 GCA_937923735.1 uncultured Flavobacteriaceae bacterium
CCGAGACACCTTTGGCATTTTTCTCAAACAGCTATTTCAAAATTGTTTGCTAAAGAAAACATGAATGTCGAAAAAATACTTCCAATGAAATTTGATGCTTATTATGTGAGTCTCCTTTCAGAAAAATATAAATCCGGATGGATGAATATTTTCAGAGCTTTTTTCATCGGACTAACTTCAAATATCAAAGCAAAATCTTCATTGGAGTACTCATCCCTGATTTACGTGATTAAAAACAGCTAAAATCCATTTTAGCCTATTTAAATTTTATAATTAACCACACTATAGAGATTTACTCGCGCAAAATTCAAAGGACGCTTAAATCGCTTTATTTTAATTCAATTTCAATAAACAAAAACTATTTAATATTTTGAATTTAATAAATAAATCTTATCCTCAAAGACAAACACCTTAATCGGTATTAAAGTTTGTTTTTTGAATGTTAGAATTTTAAATAAAATAGATTTACTTTCGCAGCGAAATTTTAATCACAGAAAAAATGAAACAGTTTATAGTTATAGCAATTTTAGCATTTGCATTCACTTCGTGTCAACAACAAAAAATAGGGTATATCGATACGGGCGAGATTGTTAATGAATATCAAGCAAAAAAAGATCTTGAAGAAAAATTCAAAGGGAAGAAAACACAATTAGACCAAAAGAACGATAGCATTAGTAAAGCTTTTCAATTAGAGGTTCAAGATTTTCAAGTAAAATCTAAGAGAATGGCTCAAAGTAAGGCTCAAGAGAAATACCAAGAGTTAGGACAGAAACAACAATTATTACAACAACAAATTCAGTTTAGCGAGCAACAATTTGGACAGCAGTTCAATGCTGAGTTAGATTCAGTAATTATTAAAGTAAAAGATTTTGCTAAAGATTATGGAAAGAAAAACGGATATTCTTTTATTTTAGGAACTAGTGAAGCAACAAGCAGTGTTATTTATGGAGAAGATGCAAACGACCTTACTAAGACCATCTTAGATGCTTTAAATACAGAGTATAAAAAATAACTGATAATTGTTATATATTTGAAAGTCAGTCGTTTGACTGACTTTTTTTATGCAATAACCGCGTAAGTTTAATCGATAAATCGGTAAGAATTATTTTTGAGTTCCCATTTCTTTCAATATGGTAGATGGCATCTTGTAGCTCATCCGAAATTTCTAGTATATTGCCTCCATGCACAAATGGTGCAAACTTATTTAAATCAAAACCCTTGGATTTAGTCTCCATAAAAACAAGCTCATCAGCTTTATAATTCAAAAGCAACGCTTGTCTGAAAAAATCTAAACAAAAATGAAGAAACTGTTTTTGGGTTTCACGACCAGTCTTGGCAATTTCTTCGCTCCAAGAAATTAAATCGTGAATAGCTGTTTTATTACCTTTTGCTTTAAATGCTGAGCGAATCCAAAAAATAAACCAAGTTTCAAACTGTGTATCTTCACTATCATGATACACTAAATCACAGGCTTTATTATAATTTCCATTAGCCTGGTGCGCAATTTTTGTGGCTACAGATGCTTCAATATTATATTGTTTAATCAAAGCTTCTTGTATAGCACCTTCAGCTAAAGGTGGAAAATGGAGCACTTGACAACGAGACCTAATGGTATTAATTATTTGCTCTTCGTCTTCAGCAATTAATAAAAATAGGGTTTTATTTGGAGGCTCCTCAATAAGTTTAAGAAGTTTGTTGGCAGCGGCGATATTCATCTTTTCGGCTATCCAAATAAGCATCACTTTATACCCACCTTCATAAGACTTTAATGCAAGCGACTTAACGATATCCAGAGATTCATCTACTCCAATCTGCCCCTGTTTGTTATCAACACCTAAGAGTTTATACCAATCAAATAAATTGCCATAAGGCTGCTCTTTTAAAAGCTGTCGCCACTCTGGCAAAAAATGCTTAGAGACGGGATGACTTTTAATTTTATCGTTTGTAGTAACAGGAAATGCAAAATGCAAATCAGGATGGGACATGGAGTCGAATTTTAAATTACAAGCCGCATCGCCAGTATCATTTTCACCACCAGTATTATTACAAAGCACATATCTCGCATAGGCAATTGCCATTGGTAAAGTGCCACTACCTTCCGGACCAACAAACAATTGAGCATGCGGAATACGACCATTATCAGCACTAAAAACTAAATGTTTTTTAATGTGTTCTTGTCCAATGATGTCCTTAAAAAGCATAAGCAAAGATATAAATGTTTAGCTGGACTAATTAGACCACCTATCAATAATTTGGAGTATTGGAGGTAAAAAGTTTAGTTATATTTGTTTATAAATACCCCAATAAAATGAAAATAGTTTTTACAAGAGTATTGTTTTTAGTGATGCCAATACTTATTTATTCGCAAGAAAACCTCAATCTACAACAACACAAAGAATATTATATAAAAGGAGATGTTGCTGTAGTAGGCAATACTATTATAGGAAAAGATAAACTGAAGCCGTTTAACAATTTAACATTTATAAACGACGAGGTAAATGCTAAATATGTTGATATAGATAATGACCAGTCTACATTTAGCTCAAGTTCGGCAACATTACAAATACCAGAAAACAACCAAAATATAATAAGCGCGACATTATATTGGAGCGCAATATATAGTTATGAGAAAGGAAGAAAATCTGTGTCTGGAAAAAATTTAGTGTACAAAGGCAACGATAAAAGGGATAGTACGATTAATATTATAAAGTTTAAAAGCCCTGGACTTGATTATAAAACAATAACTGGAGAAATTGTTTTTGATGGTTATGGCAAAAAGGGTTTTGAAGATGCTACACCATACGTGTGCTATACTGATGTAACGCATATTATTAAGGAATCGAAGAGTATAAGCGGCGAGTACGTTGTCGGTAATATTAAAGCAACACAAGGCTATGTCTCTGGCGGAAGCTCTGGCGGATGGGTTTTGTATATTGTTTACGAATCTGTTTCAGAGACACCAAAATATATATCTACCTATCACGGACTTGTTGATGTAGCAGAAACAGAAAAAGCGTTAAGATTTTCAAATTTTAAAACTAACCAAACAGGAAAAATCAATGCAGAAATAACAATTGGAGCTCTCGAAGGCGACTCTAAATTAAAAAAGGATCAATGTGGTATTTTAATTCCATCAAAAGGAAATAAAAAGAAATATGAAATGATGAGTAGCTCATTAAGACCCGAAAAAAACTTTTTCAATAGTAATATTTCAGCTAATAGTGAAGAATTTAAAGAGCGGAATCCTAGCAGTAAAAACAATTTGGGTTTTGATTTAGTTCAAATAGAAGTCCCTAACGAAAAAAATAGGATTATTACCAATAACATGACTGAAACCGAATTGTTATTTAGCAGTAAATGGGACCGATTTTTTATATTTTTTACGGCATTTAAAATAGAAATAGACCCAACATCGTATCAAAAAACCAAAAATCAAGAGATTGTAGAGTCCTCTAACGCAGAAAAAATAAAAACACCTGAAACGTTATCTAAGAATCAGACTTCTAATAAAGAGGAAATTAACGCCACCCAGCTTAATCAAGCACCTTTAGTTTTAAAAAAGGAAATGACCACTCACCTGGAGCCTAAAGAGATTTCGAGCTCGCAAATAAAAACAACGAGTAGTGAGGTTTACACCGAAAAAGAGATTGAAGATATTAATAGGTTAATAAGAAATAGAGCTACACGAATATCCGGTGTAGATAGAGGGTATCACTTAATAACCAATGTTTTTTCCCAGCCTCATTTGGCGGCCAAATGGGAACGCTTTTTAAAATCTAAAGGCTATACACCAAAACGGTTTATTGACCCTAAAAAGAAATGGCATTACATGTCAATCGAAAGCTTTGAAGACCCTTATGTGGCATATAAAAAGGCTCAAAAATTAGCAAAGATTAACTATTTTAAAGACATTTGGGTCTTTAAAATTAATTTCTAATTTCTGTTATAGCTTATATGAAAACCTTGCAAGACTTCAACTTCGAAAATAAAAGAGCATTAATACGCGTAGATTTTAATGTGCCCTTAAATGAGGCTTTTGAAGTTACTGATTCCACAAGAATCCAATCAGCAAAACCAACAATTATTAAAGTGTTAGAAGATGGCGGTAGCTGTGTATTGATGTCGCACTTAGGAAGACCAAAAGGTGTGCAAGAAGAGTTTTCATTAAAACATATAGAAAATGCTATTGAAGATATTATTGGTGTTGAGGTTAAAGTAGCGAGTGATTGTGTTGGTGAAGATGTTGAAGCGTTGGCAAATAACTTGAAGCCTGGCGAAATATTATTGTTAGAGAATCTGCGATTTCATAAAGAAGAAACTGCTGGCGATAAGGATTTTGCAGAAAAGCTATCAAGACTAGGAGATATCTACGTTAATGACGCCTTTGGTACTGCGCATAGAGCGCATGCATCGACTACAGTTGTAGCGGAATTTTTTCCTGAAAACAAATGTTTTGGGAGTCTTTTAGCACAAGAAATAGAGAGCATCGATAAAGTAATGAAGACGGGCGATAAGCCAGTTTTAGCAGTACTTGGTGGTGCAAAAGTGTCATCTAAAATTACGATTATTGAGAATATCCTAGATAAAGTGGACCATCTGATAATAGGAGGCGGAATGACATTCACTTTTATAAAGGCACAAGGAGGCAGTATAGGAGATTCTATTTGCGAAGACGATAAAATGGAGCTTGCTCTAGATATCCTGAAACAAGCAAAAGAAAAAAATGTAAAAATCCATTTACCTGTTGATGTTTTGGCTGCAAATGCTTTTAGCAATGATGCAGATACGCAAATCATGGATGTAACAGCTATTCCTGATGGCTGGCAAGGATTAGATGCCGGACCAAAATCAAAGGCTATCTTCGACGAGGTTGTAAACCAGTGTAAAACCATTTTATGGAATGGCCCTCTTGGTGTTTTCGAAATGGAAAGCTTTGCTAATGGAACCATTGAACTTGGAAACTCCATTGCAGAAGCCACTAAAAACGGTGCATTCTCTCTAGTTGGTGGTGGGGATTCCGTAGCTGCGGTTAAGCAATTTGGCTTCGAAAACAAAGTGAGCTACGTTTCTACTGGAGGTGGCGCCATGCTAGAAAGCCTAGAAGGGAAAACACTGCCTGGGATTGCTGCTATAATGGCTTAGGCACCATGATTAGTCAAAAAGAATTAGTAGGTATTATTAGAAGAGATTTGTTACACCTTCTTGATACAGATATAATTTATCAATACTCATCGTATGATACTGCATTAGATGAAATTCTCTTAAAAAAATCACTTCAATTTGCTAATCCTCAAACTTTCAACGACCCATTTGATTGTAATGAAACAGTATTAAAGATTAACATTAAAAAAAAATCAGTAAGCGAAACTCTTGATTCAATTGATAAAAATCTACCTAGAAGATTAAAAAGAAAGCTTATTAAAGATGCTGATAAAAGAGAGACAGTTGAATACTACCTTAAGCGATTAAGGAAAAATTTTAAAGTTTCTTGCTTTTCAAGGTCTTATGAAGACGTCCTTCTCTGGTCTCATTATGCTAAAAAGCATTCAGGAATCTGTATTGGATTTGATTTTCCACCAGTATATGAGAATAAATTTACCCTTTGCCCGATAAGATACAGCAAAGAAATTAAGGAGATTGATGGAGGTGTTGACATGAGAAGATTAATCCCGTATTGGTTAACAATTAAATCAGAAAGATGGATTTATGAACAAGAGATTAGGGCAATAGCTGAAAGTCAGGCTGCAAACGAACCTTATGAATACATTAATTATGACGCAAAATATATAAAGGAAGTTATTTTTGGTTGTAATGTAAAAAATAAAAAAATCAGAGAAGCAAAAGAAAAAATAAAGAGAAGTGATTTACCTTTTGAAAATATAATATTTAAAAGAATGAACATCGACAAAGAAACATTTTTACTAAAGGAAGAAACAATTTAACTTTGTTAAATCCATTACTCTTATTTCCAATTCTCAATAAAAAATACGATTTTAGCTGGCTTTTCGTTTTTAGAAAACGAAGGGTTTTAATATGAAAAAGCTAATAATCACATCGCTACTTTTGGTGGCTGGCATTCTTACCGCCCAATCCCAAGACACAAGTCTCGTGGAAAAAGAGCGCTATTCTGAAAGCGAATTGGAACCTGGTGAAAGCTACGTCATGGATACTATTATTGATGGTCAAGCCTATTTTAAGAAAGAGATTCCAGCAGCAATTACTGAGACACCAAAAAGAGAGTTTTTAGATGATTCTCTTGCAGCTTCGATTGATAATAAATGGCGAGAAGAATTATATAGTAATTCATTATTCGATACGATTTATAAATCTGTAACCGAGCTTACTTACGACGACGTGTATTACCCAGAATTACCGACAGATACACTAAAAGCAAGATTGGCTGAGCTCAATGCAAGAACACCCTTTAATGTAGAATACAATAAGTCTCTAGAAAATGTTATAAAATCTTACTTAAAAAACAGGCGAAAATCTCTGACCAAATTAATGGCAATGAGTCATTATTATTTCCCAATGTTTGAAAGGGAAATGGACAATTATAACATTCCGCTGGAGATGAAATATTTGGCTATTGTTGAGTCAGCATTAAAACCAAGAGCCAAATCACGAGTTGGCGCAACAGGACTATGGCAGTTTATGTTCGCTACTGGAAAGCAATATGGATTGGATGTAAGCAGCTATGTAGATGAGCGCAGCGACCCCATAAAATCAACCGAAGCATCAGCAAAATATTTAGCAAAACTCTATGAGATTTTTGGCGATTGGGATTTAGCGCTGGCAGCCTATAATTCTGGCCCTGGAAATGTGAGTAAAGCGATTAGACGCTCAGGAGGTTATCAGAATTATTGGAATTTAAGATCGTTTCTTCCACGTGAAACAGCAGGATATGTGCCAGCGTTTTTAGCAACCATGTATATTTTCGAATATGCAGAAGAACATGGTTTTGAGAAAGTTAGACCACAATTCACCTATATAGAAACGGATACGATTCAGGTGAAACAGATGATATCGCTCGATCAAGTAGCGGAATTAACAGGCATTAAGATTGAGGAGCTGCAGTTTTTGAATCCTTCATATAAACTAGATATCATTCCAGTTGTAAAGGGAGAAAACTATACGCTTAGATTGCCTAGAGAACATGTGGGTAAATTCGTGAATAACGAAGAGAAAATTTATGCATACGCAAAAACCGAATTCAATAAGAGAGAAAAGGCTTTACCAAAGTTTTTTAATAACGACACTAAGATTAGATATCGTGTTAAAAGTGGTGATTATCTCGGGAAGATAGCCAGACGCTATGGTGTTAGAGTGAGTCAATTAAAGCAGTGGAATGGCTTGAGGAGCAATAATTTAAAAATTGGCCAGCGATTAACTATTTATCCAAGAAAGCCTTCAAATAGTGTGGTTTCGAAACCGAAAACTACCAGTTCGAAGAGAACGGTTTCTGCATCTGCAAAAACGTATAAAGTAAAAAGTGGAGATTCTCTATGGAGTATTTCTCAGAAATTTCCTGGAGTTTCCATTCAAAATATCAAAGATTGGAACGATATTAGTGGTACAAAACTAAAACCAGGAATGACGCTCGTCGTTTCCAAATAAAAATCATACAATGAGAAATCTTTTAGTTGCATTGCTCTCACTTACTTTGTTTGTGTCTTGCGATGAAAGTAAGAATGCGAATCATAGAATCTTACCAAATTCTTCAGGGAACCTGAACAGTTTACAAGTAGTTGCAGATAATATTATTTGGGAAGGCGCTGTAGGAGAGGAAATACGTAACATATTTGCAGCTCCAGTTAACGGTTTGCCACAAGAAGAACCACTATTTTCACTAAGGCAAATGCCTACGCAGGTGTTCTCTGGCTTTGCAACAAATAGCCGAACAATTCTTAAAATTGAAAAAGGTAAAGAAGCAGACCTTAAAGTTGCTGAAGATGCTTTTGCAAGACCTCAAAAAATGGTAGTTGTTAGCGGCATGAACGACCAAGAAATCATTGAGCAACTGAAAGTCAATGCGCCAAAAATTATTGCGACTTTTAAGAATGCAGATATTAAAGAGAAGATTCGAAGAATTAGCAAATCCCTCAATAAAAATAATAATATTGAAAAGAATTTGGGACTTAATATAAAGTTTCAATCTGCTTACCGTATTGCAAAAGAAGAAGACGATTTTGTCTGGATCCGTAAGGATATAAGAACCGGCACTATGGACTTAATGATATACGAATTACCTTTTGGTGCTATTAAAAGGAATGACAGTACCATAAACGATATTATAAGAATGCGAGATTCTATTGGGAAAGTACATATTCCTGGTGAAAAAGAGGGTTCTCACATGCAGACAGAAAAGTCCTTTTCACCATTGTTATTTGAAACCATTATAGATAATAAACCAGCTTTGGAAACCAGAGGCACATGGGACATTAAAGACGGTGCGTTTATGGCAGGACCATTTGTTAATTATATAATTGAAGACAAAATTAATAGCAGATTGGTAGTTATGGAAGGCTACGTATTTGCACCTTCTGTGCAAAAAAGAGATTATATGTTTGAGCTGGAAGCGATTATAAAGTCTGTTAAGATTAAATAAAAGAACTTTAGAACATAAAAAACCCAGACAATTGTCTGGGTTTTTTATATCTATTTAAAAGATAAAACTACTCTTTTTTGTCAGCAGTTTCATCTTCTTTACTTGCGTCTTTAAATTCCTTGATACCACTACCAAGGCCTCTCATTAATTCTGGGATTTTTTTTCCTCCAAATAATAATAAAACAACAACGACGATTAATACTATCTGGGCTGGCCCGAAGGCTAATATGTATAAACTCATGATATTCTGTATTTAGATAAACAAAGTTAATAATTATACTCTAATAAATACGTTTTAATGAGAACTTTAGCATATTACTAAATTGCATTGTGCGTAATTTATTTAATTTTGTGACTCTATGGCAAAAAAAGACGGTAAAATAGCAGATAAGCTTTTGCATAAGTACAGATTGGTGATTCTTAATGAAGACACCTTTGAAGAGCGTCTTGCTATTAAATTAACTAGACTGAATGTATTTGTTATTTTATCGGTCACAGGTATTTTTCTCATAGCAATGACAACGCTCCTTATTGCTTACACACCATTAAGAGAGTATATTCCCGGTTACTCCTCTACCGCTTTAAAGCTCAAGGCTACAGAACTTAATTATAAAACAGACTCATTGCAACAAGTAATAGCAATGAACGATAAATATTTGAGTTCTATTAAGCGTGTACTTCAGGGTGATGTAACGACTGTCGATTTTAACCGCGATTCCATAATTGAAGCCACTAAAATTGAAGCCAGCGAAGCCGATTTGAATCCAAGTAGAGAAGATTCTCTTCTTCGAGCAAAAGTGGATAAAGAAGATAAATATAATTTGTTTGAATCAGCTACCTCTAAGGCAAATTTTGTGCTTTTCCCTCCTGCTAATGGCAGTATAAGTCAAGAATATAATGTAAAAGAAAAGCATTATGCGGTAGATGTCGTTGTGGCAAAAGACACACCAATAAAGGCTACTGCGGATGGTGTAGTTATTTTCTCAGAATGGACTACAGAGACAGGGTATGTGATTATAATGGAACATAGTCATGGACTTATATCTGTTTACAAACATAATGCCTCATTGACAAAATCCCAAGGCGACCTTGTAAAAGCCGGAGAGGTTATAGCAACTGCAGGTTCTACGGGAGAATTAACTACTGGGCCGCATTTACATTTCGAACTGTGGAGCGATGGCTACCCAATTAATCCAACCAATTTTATAGACTTTGAATAAATGTTCTTAAAGCCTCTTGCAGCAAAATTATTCGCAAAAAAAGTAAAAAAATCAGTCGATTTATGGGTTAAAAGACCTCTTGAAACCCAAGAGAAAGTATTTCGCCAACTCATCTCTAAAGCCGCAGAAACGCAGTTTGGTAAGGATCATGACTTTGTGAGTATCAATAGCCATGAGGATTTCGTAAAACGTGTTCCAGTAAAAGATTACGAAGCCTTAAAACCCTATGTAGAGCTTGTTGTGGCTGGTGAAGAAGATATTTTATGGCCTGGAAAACCGTTATATTTTGCCAAAACTTCAGGAACGACTTCTGGTGTAAAATACATTCCAATTACTGAGCAATCTATAAAAGCGCAAGTAGAATCTTCTCGCAACGCTATTTTACTTTATATTAATGAAACAGGAAACAGCAAGTTTGTAGACGGCAAGATGATTTTCCTTCAAGGAAGCCCAGAACTCAACAAAAAAAATGGGATTAATGTTGGTCGTCTTTCAGGTATTTCAGCGCATTATGTTCCTAAATATCTTCAAAAAAATCGATTGCCTTCATGGGAAACCAATTGTATAGATGATTGGGAAACCAAAGTGAATGCCATAGTTGAAGAAACCGTCAATGAGAATATGACCGTTATTGCAGGCATACCTTCTTGGGTACAAATGTATTTTGAGAAACTTCAAGAAAAGACAGGTAAACAAGTTGGAGAGATTTTTAAGAACTTCAATCTATTCATTTTTGGAGGTGTTAATTATGAACCCTATCGAGCAAAGTTTGAGAAGTTAATTGGGAGAAAAGTTGATAGTATAGAGCTATACCCTGCAAGTGAAGGTTTTTTTGCATTTCAAGACAAGCAAAACGACAAAGGAATGCTTCTTCAATTAAATTCAGGAATTTTTTACGAGTTTATAAAGGCCGGTGAGTTTTTTGAAGAAAACCCTAAGCGTATTACTATAAAAGATGTTGAGGTGGGGGTTAATTATGTCATGATAATTTCAACTAATGCTGGATTGTGGGCATATAACCTTGGCGATACTATTCAATTTACTTCTACAAATCCCTATAAAATCATAGTTTCTGGACGCATCAAACATTTTATTTCGGCTTTTGGAGAGCATGTTATAGGAAAAGAAGTAGAGCAAGCAATGAATGAAGCTACAGCAAATACAAATATAAGAGTTTCAGAATTTACAGTAGCGCCTCAAATCAATCCAAAAGAAGGTCTTCCGTATCACGAATGGTTTATAGAATTTGAAAACGAGCCAGAAAATCTTTCCGATTTGTCAAAACATTTGGACGACTCACTTCAGAAACAAAATAGTTATTATTTTGATTTAATTGAAGGAAAAGTATTGCGACCTTTAAAGATTTCAATTGTCAAAAAAGATGGATTTACAACCTATATGAAATCTATCGGCAAATTAGGAGGGCAAAATAAGATTCCAAGACTAGCTAATGATAGAAAAATTGCTGATGTTTTAAATCAACAGAATTTAACCAAGAAGTAGTAACTTTGCAACCCAAAGAAGCTATATGAACAGTAAAAAACATCAAGGACGTACAAGAGCACAAGAAAGCAGTAGCGCTATTGAACGTATGTACATTACGATGCGACATCTGTTTAACCGAGGTTTTTACAAGCCTATGGGGGTTTCTGGAGAAACATTAAGAGAAGCTTTATTATTGCTTCGCCCAGAAATATATGGCTCTATCGCGGAAGAAAAGGCGGAATTAGAAGGCTTACTGTATGTGCTTGACAGACTTCCAAAAGGCATAGAGGAGTGTTCTTTTATTAATTTAACTAGTGATGAAGGCTACGGAAATTCACATTTTAAAGCTATTATCCCACCGAAAAGACGACGTAATTGTTATCGTATAGATAACGAACAAATGAATATTGAGATAACACGAGGACGTTCAGATATTTACGATATTCTCACCCATCTAACGTTTTTGTTTATCGAATCTCATAAAATCAGTCATAGTGTTTTGATTGATGATGATACTGGTGCTACTACAAGAGACTGGCAAAAACTGGAAAAAGCAGTGTTGTCTAAAAGAGAATTAACCCAAATTGAAAAAGAAATTGCGTTGTCTCACACTGCTAATATTTTAGGCAGAACTTTTGACGAACTTAATGCTGTATATTCTAAATTCTCTACGCCCAAATATCCTGAGCGTTTCTTATCAATTATCTATTGGCTAGGGAAGCTTGCCATAGAAGAAACTGTTAATAATAAGAAAAGGACAATTACTTTTAGCTCTGTTTTAAGAGAGCGATTGGGACACCATTTACACGGAGAAATATGGGCCACGAACGCTAAAGAAGTTTTAAAGAAGCACAATTTGCTTGAGCGCCCAATTCATATCATAAGTGCAAATATGCATAGTGTTATGAATACGATTTTTGCACCTACAGCTCTTAAAGCACTAGTGTCCAAAAAAGATATTTTTGATGTTTACAAAGACCTTAGCGAGGATGTTAACAATGCACTTTGTACTAAAGTTACTAAGCAAGCGTTACAGAACGGAATGTTGTCTATAAATGATTCGTCTGGATCTAATATTGATGTACAAATTTTCGACACTTCTAAAATCGAATTATCTAAAACAGGTTTAAACATTGAAGAAAAAAAACATGTCTCAAAAAAACCCGTTATATTCGTAATGGATTATGCTTTCGGTGAACAGGCGTACGAAACTATAGATGAACTTTTAAAGCCGTATGAAAATGGTGACGAAAAAATTCATTTAAACGTAGAGTCAGTTTCTATAATGGGTAAAGCAGGAATACTAACAGGAGGAAAAGGAGATATCATGATACCTTCTGCTCATATTTTTGAAGGAACAGCCGATAACTATCCTTTTAAAAATGAATTGCGAAAAGAAGATATAGATGGTAAAGGCGTAAATGTTTTTGATGGCTCAATGGTAACAGTTTTGGGAACCTCATTACAGAATAAAGAAATTTTGAAATTCTTTCACGAATCCACATGGAACGTAATAGGTTTAGAGATGGAAGGAGCTCATTATCAAAAGGCCATTCAAGCGGCCTCAAAAGTACGAGGAAGTATTAATCCAAAGGTAAAAGTAAGATACGCTTATTACGCTAGTGATAACCCTTTAGAAACAGGAAGTACATTAGCATCTGGAGGATTAGGGACATCGGGAGTAAGACCAACATATGTAATTACTAGAGCAATTCTAGAGCAAATATTTAATAATTAAGAGTTTTAAAAATGAGTAATAAATTACCAGAAACAGGCGGTTCAGAAGAAGTAGATTTAGGGCAGTTGTTTAAGCTTATTGGCAAAGCGTTTGAGAGACTTTTCAAATTCTTAGCAGACTTAATAAATAAGTTATTTCTTGGATTAGTCTGGCTAATCTTCTTTTTAAAAAAACATGCTGTAAAAATCTTTTTGGCTGGAGTTTTAGGTTTTGCCCTTGCATTTATTAAAGAAAAAGTTTCTGGACCTGTGTTTGTTTCTAGCGTTACTGTAAACCAAAATTACAACACAGGAGAAAATTTATATAGTTTAATTAATTATTATAATTCCTTGACTAAGCAAAAAGGTTCAGCTACTATTGCTAAAGCATTGGATTTGAGCGAATCAGACAGCAACAATTTTGTCAGTTTTGAAATCGAACCTGTTGTAAGTGAAAATTATAGAATTAAGAACTATGACGCTTATATAAAGGAATTAGACTCTGCTATTGCTGCCAGTATTGATTATGATACATATTTAGAAAATACAATGAAGCATGACTACAGGCAACAAAAAATATTTATTAAGACAAAAGAATCTAGAAATTTACTCCCAATCTTTCAGAAAATAATAGATAAAGTAAGTTTATCAGAGTTTTTTAATACTAGACAAAAAAGAGATTTAGAAGAATTAAAAAATAAAGAATTAGCCTTAAAACAAGCCATCATTGAGTCAGATTCTCTTAAAAACACTTATAAGAGGGTGTTAGAAATGCCTATTGATAAAAAAGGCAGTGAATCTGGAACAAACATTACAATAGAAGGTTCAGAGACAAAAAACAAAACTAAGGAATTCGAACTCTATCAAAATGACCTTGAACTGCGAAGGGAATTAGTTGCGATAGAGCGACAAAAACAAGATAAGGAGGAGATTATAGAAATAGTTTCGAGTGAATTCACAAGCGGTACAGTTGACAACAAAACCACGATACTAGGTAAAGAGATAAGTCGTAAAATTGCTTATGCAATTTTTTTCTCGACAATTATATTTTTGTTACTTCTAGGTGTTGAATTGAACAAATTTATAGACCGTTATAAGGATAAGGTTTAATGACTATTCTTGTTACAGGAGGTGCGGGTTTCATAGGGTCAAATTTTATCCTTCATCATTTACAAAAAGCCCCTGAAGTAAATATCATCAACCTCGACAATTTAACCTATGCTGGTAATTTAGAAAACTTAAAGGAAATAGATTCTCTAAGTAATTATAGATTTGTTAAAGGAGACATAAGAGATTTAGCAGTTGTTAGTAAACTTTTTTCGGAGTACAAAATTGATAACATTATACATTTTGCTGCAGAAACTCATGTCGATAATTCGATAGAAACACCATTTAATTTTATAAATACTAACATAATTGGGACGTTTAATCTTTTGGAGGTATCTTACAGAAAATGGATGAATGGACCATTCGAAACTAAACCAGATTATATTAATAGTAGGTTTCATCATATTTCTACTGACGAAGTATATGGAACTCTTGGTAACGAAGGGTTGTTTACTGAAAAGACTCCTTATGCTCCGAATAGCCCATATAGCGCGTCCAAAGCTTCGTCAGATTTTTTGGTCAGAAGCTACTTCCATACTTATGGATTAAATGTTGTTACAACTAACTGTAGCAATAATTATGGACCCAAACAACATGACGAAAAATTAATTCCAACAATTATAAGAAAAGCTTTATTAGAAGAAAATATACCTATTTATGGAGATGGTTTAAATATAAGAGACTGGCTATATGTTAAGGATCATTGCAAGGGGATTGATAATGTGTTTTACAATGGAAAAAGTGGAGAAACCTATAATATAGGCGGTAAAAATGAGCACACTAATTTGTATATTGCTCAAACAATCTGTGATATTTTAGACAGAAAATTTCCTAGAAAAGGAAGTAAGAGCTATAAAGACCTTATTACATTTGTTACCGACAGACCTGGGCACGATTTTCGCTATGCGATAGACGCATCTAAAATAGAGGAAGAGCTTAACTGGAAGGCTGAAGAGAATTTAGAAAGTGGTATCCTAAAAACAATAGATTGGTACGTTAATAAATACAATTAAATGAAAGGTATAATTTTAGCAGGAGGATTAGGCACTCGTTTATACCCTATCACGTTGACGGTAAGTAAACAATTATTACCAGTCTACGATAAACCAATGATATATTATCCACTTTCTACCCTTATGTCAGCTGGGATTAAAGAAATTTTAATAATATCCACATCCAAAGACCTCCCTAAATTTAAAGACCTCTTAGGAAATGGCAATAATTATGGTTGCCAATTTTCTTATGCTATCCAAGAAAAACCAAATGGTTTGGCAGAAGCCTTTTTAATTGGAGAAGAATTTATAGGAAATGATAAAGTTGCATTAATTCTCGGCGACAACATATTTTATGGTTCTGGATTAGAAGAAACACTTATATCTAGTATAAAAACTGAAGGTGCTGTTATTTTTGCATATCATGTTCAAGATCCAGAGCGTTATGGGGTTGTTGAGTTTAATAAGGAAAAGAAAGCTATATCCATAGAAGAAAAGCCAGTTAAAGCAAAATCAAACTATGCTGTTCCTGGAATATATTTTTATGACAACAATGTTGTTGAGTTTGCAAAGAACATAAAACCCAGTAAAAGAGGTGAGTTAGAAATAACAGATATTAATAAAGCTTATCTCAATAAGAACATGCTAAACGTGCAAATCCTGGATAAAGGTACTGCATGGTTAGACACAGGAACCTTTAATTCGCTTATGCAAGCATCTCAATTTGTTCAAGTGATTGAGGAAAGACAAGGGCTTAAAATTGGTGCAATAGAAGAAACTGCTTATAAAAAAGGGTTTATATCCAAAAAAGAACTTAATCAATTAGCCGCAGGTTTAATAAAAAGTGGATATGGAGAGTATTTACTCCGATTAGAATAAATGGTTGTAGAAGAAACAAAATTAAAGGGTTGTTTTGTGCTAACTCCGAGAGTATTTGAAGATTCGAGAGGTAAGTTCTTCGAAAGTTATAACAAAACAACATTTAAAAAGGCAATAGACATTAAAACAGATTTCGTCCAAGATAATCAGTCCATTTCCAAAAAAGGTGTTTTGAGAGGAATTCATTTTCAAGAAGGCAAGCATTCTCAGGCAAAATTAGTTAGTGTAACTAAGGGTGTTGTACAGGATATATGCGTTGATATAAGAAAGGACTCAAACACATTTGGAGAACACTTTTCAATTATTCTGAGTTCAGAAAATCACAAGCAAGTATACATTCCAAGGGGTTTCGCACATGGGTTTTTGGTGTTGAGCGATTATGCAATATTTAA
This sequence comes from uncultured Flavobacteriaceae bacterium, assembly GCA_937923735.1. Taxonomy (GTDB): domain Bacteria; phylum Bacteroidota; class Bacteroidia; order Flavobacteriales; family Flavobacteriaceae; genus JABABD01. Next base: position 16,400 of record CALDUJ010000055.1, read on the forward strand.
TTATAAATGTGATAATTACTACCATAAAAGCTCAGAAAGAGGAATTATTTATAATGACCCAACGTTAAATATAAACTGGCAGCTAGATAAAAATAGTTTCCTATTATCTCACAAAGACAAACAATTACCAACACTGCGTGGTTATTTAGATGAAAAAAAAGACTAACATCTTAGTAACAGGTTCAGGAGGACAACTTGGTTTGACTTTTGTTGATTTGGAAAAAAACAATTTTAGTAGAGATTTGAATTGGATATACTTGTCTTCTAATGAACTTGACATTACACAAAAAAACCAAATAGACAAAACCCTTGAAGAACATAATTTTGATTATTGTATCAATTGTGCTGCCTTCACAGATGTAAATCAAGCAGAAAAATCACCAGAAAAAGCTTTTAATGTAAACGCAGAAGGAGTAAAACTTTTAGCCAAAGCATGTAAAACAAGAAACATAATTTTGATTCATATATCAACAGACTATGTGTTTGATGGCGAAAAAGACGCTCCTTATCAAGTTGACGACCCTACAAATCCAATTAATCAGTATGGCAAGTCAAAACTTCTGGGGGAAGAGTATATAAGAGATATATTAGCAAAATATTTCATCATCAGGACATCGGCACTTTATAGTAAAATTCATGGCAGTAATTTTTACAGAACGATTTTAAATAAAGCTAGAAGAGAGAAAAGGCTTTATGTAACCGACTCTCAAGTGACTTGTCCGACAGCTACAGAAACTCTTGCAAAGTTTATAATAGATTTAATTATCTCAGGCAATAGTAATTATGGCACATTACATTTTCATGATGAAAAAATAATGTCCTGGTATGAATTTGCTAATCAAATACTATCGGAGAATAATTTATCTGGCGAGATATGTCTTGTTAAAAGTAACAAATATGGTACTTTTGTGCGTAGACCCAAAAATTCAATTTTATTAATAAATAGATTAAAGTAATGCTGGATCTAAAAGGAAAATCAATTTTAATTACTGGAGGAACAGGTTCTCTTGGCAAGGCTCTAACAAAACATATTCTCAACAAATACCCTGAAATAAGAAAGCTAATCATTTTTTCTAGAGATGAGCAAAAACAATTTCAGATGGCTCAAGAATATCCTGTTGAGAAATATCCTCAAATACGTTATTTTATTGGAGATGTTAGGGATAAGGAAAGATTGATTCGCGCATTTCAAGGAGTAGAGTATGTTATTCATGCTGCTGCTATGAAACATGTTCATATAGCAGAATACAATCCAGATGAATGTATAAAAACTAATATCGGAGGAGCTGAAAATGTTGTTGATGCATGTTTTAAAACTAAAGTAGAACGCCTTGTTGCTCTATCAACAGACAAAGCTTGTGCGCCAATAAATCTTTATGGAGCAACTAAGTTAACATCAGACAAATTGTTTATAGCTGCAAATAACATAAAGGGAGACAATCCAATACGCTTCTCTGTAGTTCGCTATGGGAATGTTATGGGTTCTAATGGGTCAGTAATACCATTTTTCATTAATAAGAAGATGACAGATGGTGTGTTACCGATTACAGACCCGAATATGACAAGGTTCAATATTTCTTTACAAGGCGGTGTAGATATGGTCATGCATGCATTGGAGCATGCATGGGGCGGGGAATTATTTGTTCCTAAAATACCTTCTTACCGAATAATGGATGTAGCAAATGCAATAGGACCTGATTGCGATAAGCCTGTTGTAGGAATTAGACCAGGAGAAAAAGTTCATGAGGAGATGATAACAGCATCAGATTCTTTCTACACCTACGACTTAGGAAAATATTACTCAATCCTACCTGCGGCTCACCAATGGAACCTGCAAGATTACATAAAAACCTTTAACGCCGTTAAAGTTGAACAAGGGTTTAGTTACAACTCTGGAGAAAATAATGACTGGGAAACAGTTGATTCCCTGAGGCATCTAATAAAAGAACACGTAGATTCTAACTTTAAAGTGTAATGAGTTCTATAATACCATACGGAAGGCAACATATAGAAAAAGAGGATATAGAGGCCGTAGTAGATACCCTTACTGCAGATTTTCTTACACAGGGCCCAAAAGTCAAAGAATTTGAAGATAAGTTTGCTAAGTATGTAGGTGCAAAATATGCAGTCGCAGTTAGCAATGCTACTGCTGGATTACATATTGCAGTTTTAGCTCTGGGTTTAAAGCCAGGAGAGCGAGTTATCACCACACCTATAACATTTGCTGCATCAGCTAATTGTGTACGTTATGCCGGTGGCGAAGTTTGGTTTGCCGATATAGACCCAGAAACATATCTATTATCTTTAGAGAGCACCAAGCAACTCCTGGAAAGTAAACCTAAAGGATTTTTTAAAGGCATAATCCCAGTAGATTTTGCAGGATTGCCAGTTAACCTTGAAGCTTTCAGGAAATTGGCTGATGAGTATGATTTATGGATAATTGAAGATGCTTGCCACGCACCTGGCGGATATTTTACAGATTCTTCAAATAAAAAACAAATGTGTGGAAATAGTAATTATGCCGACATAGGTATTTTTTCTTTTCATCCCGTAAAGCACATAGCCTGTGGAGAAGGAGGCATGGTTACCACTAACTCTAAAACAATTTATGATAGGTTAATGCGATTAAGAACACATGGTATAACCAAAGAACACATGAGCGAAAATCATGGCGGGTGGTTTTATGAAATGCAAGAACTAGGCTTTAATTATAGACTTACAGATATTCAATCAGCATTAGGCATTACTCAGCTTGCCAAAAATAAGAATGGCGTAATTGTAAGAAACAAAATAGCTAATAAATATAAAAAGGCATTTAAGGGTAAAATCAAATTCCAAAGCCTTCCCACTGGTGGGACTTATAATGCGCATCATCTCTTCGTAATCGAAGTAGAAAACAGAAAAGGATTATATGACTTTTTGAGAACCCATAATATTTTTGCTCAAATACATTATATACCCGTGCATACTTTACCTTATTATAAGGAAATAGGTTATGGCAGCGCAGACCTATCCAATGCAGAAAAATATTATTCTAATTGTATTAGTTTGCCAATGTATCCTACATTAACCGATAAAGAACAAATGTTTGTAATCGAAAAAGTTCTATCCTATATTAAATGAAAGCTATTAGGATAGAATCCCAAAGGCTACTTTTTGAGCCCCTATCTTTAAGACATCTCTCAGAGGATTATGTTGATTGGCTTAACAATAAAGAAGTTAATAGATATTTAGAATCTGGAGGAGATTATACACTAGAAAAGCTTAAGACTTTTTTAAAAGAACAACAAAATAAGGACATACTTTTTTGGGCAATTTTTATTAAAAGCTCAAATAAACATATTGGTAACATAAAGATTGACCCAATAAACCATAAAAACAATTCTGGAGAATATGGGATCATGATGGGCGATTCTTCAGAATGGGGGAAAGGGTATGCTAAGGAGGCATCATTAAGAATTATAGATTACTGTTTTAATGAGCTTAAGCTATCTAAAATAACATTAGGGGTTATTGATGCTAATAGAGTGGCATTAAAATTGTATAAAAAGATTGGTTTTATAGAAGAGTCTATTAAAAAAGATTATGGTATTTATGATGGTAGATTATGTAGTTCAATACGTATGGTAAAGCACAATGATTAACAAAATAATACTCGGAACAGTTCAATTAGGCTTAGATTATGGAATAAATAACCATTCAGGAAAACCATCTAAACAACGTGCATTTCAAATTCTTGAAAACGCTCATAATTTTGGTATAACCAAACTAGATACTGCAGAGTCTTATGGTAATTCCGAATATATTATTGGTGATTTTCACAAAGAAAACCCCAATAAAATTTTTGATGTTATTACTAAATTAGCAGCCAATAGTGATTTGGCTCCAAAGAATTTTATGAGGCATATTGCTGAGAGCTGTAACAGATTGTATGTCGATAGGCTTTATGGTTATATGTTTCATAATTATAAAAGCTTTAAAGATAAAGAGGGCTTATACGAACAATTACTACTTGCTAAAGATAAAGGCTTAATTAAAAAAGCAGGAATCTCTCTTTATAATAACGAAGAATTAGAAGATGTTTTAGAACATTACAACAATTTCGATTTAATTCAAATACCATTTAATCTTTTAGATAATGCATCAAAGCGTCAAAATGTACTAGAAAAGGCAAAAGAAAAAAATGTTGAGGTGCATACTCGATCTGTCTTTTTACAAGGTGTTTTTTTTAAGAAAATAAAAAGCCTACCAAAAAAGCTAGAGCCATTAGGAACTTATTTAATTACGCTCGAAAATATTATGCTCGAAAACGATATTGACACTCAAGCCCTAGCATTAAACTATGTTTTACAAAAAAACTATATAGATAATGTCTTAATCGGTGTCGAAACACCAGAACAATTAGTAAATAATATTAAAGCATGTAATAATGACAATCATATTCCACATGACATTATTGATGCTATTATTGTTAAGGAAAAAGAACTATTAAACCCCTCAAATTGGAATTAATATGAGTACCATAGTAGTCACGCAAGCAAGATCTGGCTCTACTCGCCTACCAAACAAAGTTTTGCTCAAAGTTAAGGATAAGACATTATTACAGATTCATATAGATAGGATTAAACGGGCAAAGCTAGTAGATGATATATATATCGCTACTACTACTGAGATTGGCGACGATGTAATCGCAAATCTAGCTGAAAACTTAAAGGTTAAATACCATAGAGGAAGTGAAGATGATGTGTTAGATCGGTTTTATCAAACGGTTAAAGATATTAGGCCAGATTTTATTGTCAGATTAACTTCAGATTGTCCATTGATTGACCCTAAGCTCCTAGATGAAGTGATAGTAGAAGCAAAAAAGTTAAACGTTGACTATTATGCTAATATTATTGAGGAGCGTTTTCCAGACGGACAAGATATTGAGGTTTTTAAATTCAGTGCTTTAAAAAAAGCATGGAAAGAAGCCAAACTGAGTTCGGACAGAGAGCACGTCACACCTTACATAAGAAATAATTCGACATATAAAGGAGGGAATTTATTTACCTCAAGCAACCATAATCTAAAAGATAATTATAACCATGTCAGACTAACGGTTGACGAACCTCAAGATTTAGAAGTCATAAAAGAAATTGTAAAAGATTTGGGCTTAGACAAAGATTGGAAAACCTATGCAGATTACTATTTAGAAAATGAAAAAGTAAGAAGCTTAAACAATTCCATAGCCAGAAACGAAGGCTATCAAAAATCGATTAGTAAAGAGAAAAACAATTAGTATTTTTAAGTGAATATTTATTCTTTAAAAGATGAAAAACAGAACTGGACAAACACTCTATAAAAAGGCAAAAAAATTAATTCCTGGAGGAACTATGTTATTGTCAAAACGACCAGAAATGTTTCTACCAGAGAATTGGCCTTCGTACTTTTCTAAAGCAAAAGGGTGTAGAGTTTGGGATTTAGACGGCAAAGAATATGTCGATATGTGTATAATGGGTATTGGCACTAATACCTTAGGATATGGTAATGATGAGGTTGATGAAGCCGTTTTGAGGTCAGTTAAGAAGGGTAATATGAGTACATTTAATTGTCCGGAAGAAGTTGCTTTAGCAGAAAAATTAGTAGAGATTAATCCTTGGGCAGACATGGTGAGATTTGCTAGAAGTGGAGGAGAAGCAAACTCGATAGCCATTAGGATTGCTAGAGCAGCTTCTGGTAAAGACAAAGTTGCAATTTGCGGTTATCATGGATGGCATGACTGGTATTTATCTGCTAACCACAATAAGGGAGATGAATTATCAAGCCACCTATTATCTGGACTAAACCCAAATGGCGTTCCAAAGAACTTAAAAAATACAGTTTATCCATTCCATTACAATAACTATGAAGAGTTACTATCCATTGTCAATCAAAATGATATTGGAGTTATTAAAATGGAAGTGATGCGAAATTTTGGTCCTGAAGACAATTTTCTACAGAAAGTTAGAGATTTGGCTAACAAACGTAACATAGTATTGATTTTTGATGAATGCACATCAGGTTTTAGAGAAACTTATGGAGGCATATACAAGAAATATGGTGTTGAACCTGATGTTGCCATGTATGGTAAAACAATAGGTAATGGCTACGCCTTAACAGCAGTAGTTGGAAAAAAATCTGTTATGGAAGCAGCACAAACATCATTTATAAGCAGTACTTTTTGGACAGAAAGAATTGGTCCAACGGCAGCATTAAAAACCCTTGAGGTTATGAAAAAGATGGAATCTTGGAACATTATAACAGAGCAGGGTTCTAAAATTCAAAAACTCTGGAAATCATTGGCAAAGACACACGACTTAACTATAAATATTTCAGGAATGCCAGCTTTAAGCACTTATAGTTTTAGTAGTGATAATGCTATGAAGTATAAAACACTTGTAGCCCAGGAAATGCTTAAAAAAGGGTTTTTAGCAAGTACTAATTTTTACGCATGTACAGAACATACCGATAAGCATATAGAAAATTACATTGACGCTTTAGATGATGTTTACAACTCAATTTCTGAATGTGAAAAAGGAAATAAGAACATAAATAATCTTCTAGAAGGTCCTGTTTGCCATTCAGGCTTCAAGAGGTTGAATTGATGAAAAAAATAATATTTAGGGCAGATGGAAATTCTGAAACGGGTCTAGGGCATCTTTACAGACTTTTTAGTCTGGTTGAAATAGTCAAGGAGCATTATGATTTCATTTTCTTAACTAAACAGACTTCCACTTTGGCTGTTATACCAGAAGATTATAATGTATCTACAATCCCAGAACATATTATAATTACTGAAGAACCACAATGGATTAAGTCCAATTTTTCTTATGAATCTCATTTTATAATAGCTGATGGGTACCATTTTGACTCAACATATCAATACGACATCAAGCAATTTAAATTTAGCCTAATTTATGTAGATGACCTAGCCAAAGATATCATGTTTGCTGACCTTGTTATCAATCACTCACCTTATCTTAAGTTAGAGGATTACGATAAACAAGCTTATACCCAACTGGCATTGGGCACATCTTACGCTCTGCTTAGACCAGCATTTTTGGAGGCTGCAAGACAGAAAAGACAAATTGGTAAAATAGATAGTGCATTTGTGTGTTTTGGCGGTGCAGACCCATTTAACCTTACATTAAAGGCTCTTAAAGGATTATTATTAAGAAAGGATATACAACACATTCATGTGGTTCTAGGAGCTGCCTACAAGCATTCAGAGATTTTTGAAATATCAGATACTTTTAAAGATAAGGAGGTTTTAATACATAAAAATTTGTCCGAACTACAGCTTGTTAAAATTATGAAGGCATGCCAATTCGCAATTGCTCCTGCTAGCACAATATTATATGAACTTTGCTGTATAAAAATGCCAATTTTAAGTGGTTATTATGTTGATAACCAAAAACTCATATATAATGGTTTTTTGAATCAAGATGCTATTTATGGAGGAGGCAATATGCAGCATTACAACACAAAAGACTTCTCTAACGAAATAGAATCTATACTATCACTAAAAACCCATGTAAATACTATAGAGTCTCAAGGCACATTATTTGACGGTGAGATAAAAACTAGACTTTTAAATTTAATTAACTCAATATGATGAGAATTGCGATATTATGCAGTGGAGGTTTAGGCTTAGATACTTTAAAAAAAGTAACACCAGAGTATAATGTTGTTTGCGTTTTAACAGACAGTAAATCAACTGAAATAATAGAGTTTTCTAAGGAAAATAATATTCCATATTTTGCCGGCAATCCTAGAAATAATAAGGGTTTTAATTTTATAAAAAATTTTAGCATTGACATTATTGCTTCAATAAACTACCTGTTTCTTATTGAAGAAGATATTATTAATCATCCTAATAAGCTTTCGTTTAATATTCATGGCTCCTTGTTACCAAAATATAGAGGAAGAACACCACATGTTTGGGCAATTATTAACGACGAAAAAGAAGCTGGTATTACAGCACATGTTATTGATGCAGGTTGTGATACAGGAGATATTATTCATCAAATAAAAATTCCAATTCTACCTGATGATACTGGAGCTAATATGTTAGAAAAATATGCTCAAGCTTATTTTCCTCTAGTGAAAAAAGTGCTTAGAGATATTGAATGCAATCAATTAAAATTAACTGAACAAGACGAGTCTTTGGCTACATATTTTGGGAAAAGAACACCTTTAGACGGTGCAATTAACTGGAATTGGGATAGGAAAAGAATAAAAAACTGGATAAGAGCTCTAGCAGACCCTTATCCAGGAGCATTTACTTTTTATAAAGGACAGAAAATAGTGATAGACAAAGTATCTTTTTCAGATTTAAAAGTAAATGATAAGCAAAACAATGGCGAAATAATTACTGTGAAACCTTCAGTGATTGTGAAAACCAAAAACGGCGCCATTAAGCTAGAAAGCATAAGAACAGAAAATTGTACTTTTAACCTAGGAAAAAAGTTTGATAATGAAAATAGGGAATAAAGAAATTGGTGGAAATAATCCATGTTTTATTATAGCAGAATTATCTGCAAACCATAATGGAGATTTAGAAGTAGCCAAGGATACGATAAGAGCTGCAAAAAAAACGGGTGCCGACGCTATAAAACTTCAAACATATACTCCAGATACCCTAACCATTGATTGTGATAATGAGCATTTTCGAATCGAAGAAGGAACACTATGGGATGGGAAGACACTATATGAGTTGTACGGTGAGGCATATACTCCATGGGAGTGGCATAAAGAACTTTTTGAGGTAGCAAAAGAAGAAGATTTAGTGTGTTTTTCTTCTCCTTTTGATTTTACAGCAGTAGATTTTTTAGAAGAATTAAATACTCCAGCATATAAGATAGCCTCTTTTGAAATTCAAGATATTCCACTCATAGAATATGCAGCATCTAAAGGTAAACCTATAATAATGTCTACAGGAATAGCAGAACTTAAGGACATTGAATTAGCTGTAGAGACTTGTAAAAAAGTAGGTAATAATGAAATAGTATTGTTAAAATGTACATCATCTTACCCTGCTCCATTAGAGTTAGCCAACTTGAATACAATATTAGACATGAAAAAGAGGTTTGATGTTGAGGTTGGGTTTAGTGACCATACATACGGCAGCTTAGCACCAACTATTGCAACGACTTTAGGAGCTAAAGTAATAGAAAAGCACTTTATATTAGACAAGAATATTGGAGGGCCAGATGCTGATTTCTCATTAGACCTAGGAGAGTTTACAGATATGGTTCAAAAAGTTAGAGATACAGAAAAATTACTTGGAGAAACATCTTATGAGTTATCTGAAAAAGTAAAAAAGAATAAGAAATTTGCTAGGTCTCTGTTTGTTGTTGAAGATGTTAAAAAAGGAGATGTATTAACTATAAATAATATAAAATCTATAAGACCTGGTTATGGGTTACACCCAAAGCACTTAAATAGTATCATAGGGCAGGTATTTAAGGAAGACCTTAAAAAGGGCACACCTCTTAAGATGGAACACCTTAACTAAGTATGCAAAAAAAAATATTAGCATTAGTACTTAGAGGAGCATCGATGGGCTCTAAATTTTTATTAATTATTGGCTTATCTAAAGTATTAACTACCGAAGACTACGGGGTTTTTAGTTTAATAATAACAACATTAACATTCCTGATGTTTTTTTTAGGTCTTGATTTCTATAATTTTTCACATCGTGAGATTATAGAAAAAGACCACTCTAAAATTCAATTTTTAGTTAATCAATTTTGGTTTCATTTGTTTTGTTATGTACTTTACATACCAATTATATATCTGATTTTTGGAGCTGATATTATACCAATAACATATATATATCCTTTTTATCTGCTACTTGTTTTTGAGCATTTAGGGCAAGAGTTATTTAGATTTTTCAACTTGTTTAACAAGCCCAATATCGCCAACTTAATTTTGTTAATTAGAACAGGTTTTTGGATAGTGATTATGCTCATTTTTGAATATTTAATTTTCAATAATACGCTTACCATAACATCTATATTATATTACTGGATTGGAGGATCCTTGTTAGCCATTATATTTGCAATTGCATACATAATATCTCAGAAAAGTGTAAATCTCAATGACATCAATTTTTTTAAAATCGATAAAAGCTGGATAAAAGCTGGAATTAGGATAAGCATTCCTTTTTTTCTAGGCACTATCGCTTACAAGGTAATTGAATATTCAGACAGATACATGATAGACTGGTTTATGGGGAAAGCTGAGGTGGGCGTCTATTCTTTTTTTGCAAATTTCGCAAACATAGTTAATATAGTAGTTAACACCATAACGATTACTTTACTAGTTCCAAACTTATTAAGAGCAGTTAGTTCTGAAAAAGAAGAAGAGATTAAATTAAAAACCAAACAATTTTCTAGAGAGCTATACTTAACCACATTATTGGTAAGTCTTATTATCGTCGGTTTAATATATCCAGTACTAAGTTGGCTTGATAAGCCTGAATTTTCTGCTGAGATTCGAGTATATTTCGTAATTCTTCTTGCCAATATATTATTCAACGCATCATTAATATATCATTATTTGCTTTATGCATACAAGAGGGATAAAGATATTTTAATGCCAGCTGTATATGCTTCCGGAACTAATATACTGTTAAATGTCATTTTCATACCCATATTTGGGCTAATTGCTGCGGCACTATCAACTTTAGTGAGTTTCGGCTTAATTTTAATACTGAAAAGAAAGTTTTGGTCGAAAACAAAAAACCTTGAAATGTTATGAATTTAGTAAGTATTTTTGTTGCAATTGCTCCAAATCACATTTCAAACTTCGAGAACATAATTGAAAGCGATAAAGATATACGCTTCACAGTTTTACTAAACCCAGGGAACTTTAAGTTCAAACCAGCCGTTTGGAATCAAGTAATCGAAGGTGACTTAAATTTAAGATATACAGAATCTTCAAAATTTAACAAGTTAAAATATCAATTAGGAAAGCTTATTGGTTACAAATCTTTTATAGCTCAGGTGAAGAAGCATCTGCCTAAAGCCCAGCAATATAGATATTATTACTGTAATTTAGACGACATACTTACTAATCATATCTTTTACTATTTTGATGGTAAGGACATTACAATTGATAACTATGTTGTAGAAGACGGAATACTTAATTATTATTATCCGAAGACTAATAACAAAAAATTAAAATTAAAGAAAGTACTTTGTAAATATTTACTGGGGGTTGATATAATCCCTGAAAACAATCACCCTACAGGAATACATTTAGATAAAGTTAATGCACAATACGTAAGATTACCTGAAAAATCTATCTTCCCAGAAAAATCTAATCAGCTTCCATTTGTTAAGATAAACTATGAGCCTGTAAAAAATATTATTCTTGTTGTAGGGCAAGATATAATGCATAATAGCGATGAGGGTTCAAATTACTACAAGAAAAAGCTAAAAGAGCTTTTTGGTCATATTCTGAAGAGAATGGAAAGAGATTGTAAAATTATATACAAACCTCATAGAAATGGAGATTATACAATTGCAGAAGAAATACTAGAAGTAACTTTCACGAATTTTGAACTATATTTAGACATTACTCCAATTGAAGAATGTTTGACGCAAATAAAACCAGCTTATATATATTCGTTTAACTCAAGTGCTTTAATTAATTTAAAGCTAGCATTAGAAAGAAAGGATATCTATATAGCTGGGTTACCTTATAATAAAAACAGTGAGTTAACCAGCCTTTTTAATAGTATAGGAATAGAAATTTTGTCATGACATTAGCAGTTAATATTTTAATCTTAATAATTTTCTTACTGTTCCTGTACATTATATTAAAGCAAGACTTCAAAATATTTTTTCTATATGGCTTACTAGTATTTCAGGGACTGGCAATAGTACCGTCACTAATATACATAGAGCAAGGAATTTTTATAAGTGAGCAAGGAAGAGAAAGTTATTTTGTGGGAGCGACATTTGCCTATGTTGTTTATTTTATTATTACGTTCTTAATTTTATTTCTAACCTTTAATTCGCTAAAAAAGTTTAAGGCTATTACTCCAAGATTTAATATTGCTGGAAGACCGGCTGACAAAAAAATAATTTATTACATAGCAATATTTACACTTGCTCTTTTGTTTTTTAACGCGAGTCAATCAAAACTTCCTTTATTTGACTCCTCGGTATCAAGATTTACATATTGGGAGAATTCGAAGTTTCCATTTTTGAACAAAATACTAGGAAATATATCAGTTTTTATACCCTTTATATTGGGGGTTTTGTACAAAGACAATAAGTTTAGAAGTATATTAATATTAATGCTTTATTTTACATATAACTTTTTAATAGGCCAAAAGTTTTCCCCCATTGTTTCTGGACTTTTTTCTTTTTTTCTACCGATAATAATTATCTCTGATATAAGAATAAATTTTAGAACTATTTTTAACAGAAAAATCATATTCTCTTTCCTCGTCTTGTTTGGAGTTGTTTATACTATAATCTACAAGCGTTATGAAAAAACAAGCCCCTATGCAATTATTAAAATTTACGACCCCAACGAAGCTATTTTCTACAGGGCATTTGGATTGCAAGGGCACTTGATGTGGGGGTCTGTAGAAACTTATGTTTACAATGGCGAAAAACAATCGTATAAGTTTTCAGATCTCTCAAGAGGAATGCATAAGTTAATGGATCGATTTGCATTAAAGCGCAGAGGCTACGAACAAGCTAAAGAAAGTGGGTTTAATTTCACTAACGGATATCCATCCATCTTATTTTATGTTTATCCAACGGTTATTTCCCTAATTGTACATGTTTTAATGACTATAATTTTTCTAGGATTTACAGGCTGGTTGTTAACGAGATTTATTTTACATGAATCCTATGTTTTGGCTGTTGTTATGTACCAATTATTTAATTGGGTGATTTATGCATTTACTATGGGGTATTTCTATAAACTCAAATATATGGCAGTTTTTTTAGTATGCTACGCAATTTTTGTAGTTTTGAACAACTCAAAAAAGAACATTCAACTCAAAAGATTTATTGATAATGATTAAGCATATTATATACTTAGTTCTAATATTATTTACCATCCTTAATTGTAAGAAGGACAATAAAACTAGTAATAAAGCAGGAATAGAAGAAACGGTTAGCAGCACTAAAGACTCTTTGATTTCCTTACTAACGTTGGATGATTCATTTAAAACTAACGACGTTAGAAGATATGGAGTCTTTCCAGGCAAAGGTATAGGAACACACCCAACTACTGGAAACAAAAAAATGGATGAACTTTTAAATTTAGCTGAAAACGGAGTTGAACTTACTTTCCCTAAAGGCACATATAAAACTGTTCTAATCATTTCGGATAGAAAGAACATCAGTCTCAATTTTGAAGAAGCTGCTTTTACGGGTGCAATTCAAGTTGTTGGAACAACAGAAAACGTTGTAAAAGATATTAATTTAAAGGGCACCTTAGCTTCATATAGCTCATTTTTCACTAGATATGCTGACAAAATAAAAATAGACTCGCTAATTTTGAAAAACGACAAGTCAATTAATATTTCAAATTTCAACAATACGGGGTGTAGCATCTACACAGGCACATTGTCGTTGTATATGGATTATCTAAAAATAGAAGGAACTGGCTCAGATGGAGATCAGTATAGATATACTCCTGCAGCCCTAATGATTCATGGAAAATCTCCAGCACCTAATGATATTTTGATTAATAAAGCTGAGGTTGAATCATCAGATAGACATGGTGCTTACCTGTCAGGGAAGTACATAGAAATTAAAAAGCTTGATATATTATCCTATGGAAAAGGCAAATCTGATAATATGATACCAATAGCTTACACTCAAGCAGGAGATGAAAAGAAGATTACTGGTGTTTGGCTGAATGATTTTGAAGACTCAGCAATTCTTGACTTAACTATTAACACTAGTGGAACTAATATAACAGATGCACTTTTTTTGGATTCTGGAGATAGCACTTTAGCTTCAGTAATTTCTAAACTTACAATAGAGGGGCCTAACAAGAAGATTAGGACTGCCGAAGCTACTAATGTTAAATACACTCAATAAATTAATGAGTAATATAATGGAATATAAGGATAGGATTCAAAATACCTGCCTTGCTCTATTTATTCTAGTAATCCCATTCGAATTAATTTTCACACCTATTGCTCTAACAATCTTAATTATAAGCCATCTAATTTTTGGAAGTAAAAATGAGCGGAATACTTCTTTTTTAATGCCTCTTCCCGTTTGGTTAATAATTATTCTTTTTCTTTTACATCCAGCAGGCATGCTTATAAATGAAGAATTAGAGTTTTCTTATAAGAGAATAGATACACAACTTTTAATGTTTTTTGTACCACTGGCTTTATTGTTAGTAAACTTAAAACCAAAGCAAATCACAATCATTAAAAAAACAATCATCTTATCTTCTGTTATATTCTGCCTGCTAGCAATCACATTACTCATTTATAATTTGATTGTAAATTTTGAACATAAAGGCGACTATAACTTTGTTCAAACATCAATGTATCATTTTCATTATCCATATGATGTTCTTTACATTAATATTGCTTACATACTACTTCTGTTCAATAAGTTCTTCAATAAATTTAAATTGGCTATATCGACTTTGTTTTTTATAATCATTGTTCTCTCTGGCGTTAGGATTGGCCTAGCGATGTTTTTTTTACTTACAGTTACTTATACCTTTTTTAATTTTAAACGCTTAGTAAACATTAGAAGTTTATTGATTTTACTAGGGCTAATAATTTTGGGGCTGATAATGATTAAAAATAGTAAATACGCAAGCGATAAATTTTTTGATTCGTTAGAAAAAATAGGTTTTGATACAGGAAAATACGTTTCAGAGATAGGAGAAAAATATCACAAAATATCTCTTAGAGAGAAATTATGGTCATCTGCAAAACAAGCATTTAGTGAGAACCGAAATAAAATAATTGGTTATGGCCCGCAAGGCTCAAGAGAGGTGTTAGATAGAACTTATAAAGAAAAGAATTTAAACCAATTAATAGGTTTAAATTCACATAATCAATATCTGACAACATTGTTAAACAATGGTATAATTGGGTTGTTAATTTTAATCTCAATAATTTCGATAGGGTTTATTTCAAGTTTAAATAAAAAATCCGCACAAAATTTTTTACTTGTTTTTGTTATTGCAATTGCATTTATTACAGAATCTATGCTAGAAAGGCAAAAAGGAGTAACCATTTTCACAGTAATATTGACTACAGTATGTATTAGCAATAATTTAAATTCAAGGATAATTGATGGGTCTGTATAGAGTTTAATTTTATACTGAACATTATTTATCATATAAAGCTCAAAAAACCTTGAACAATCCGCCTTTAAATTTATATTTCTCTATTTTTATAGATGTCTTTTTATACACAGCTAACTATATTTGTATAAAATTTGAGTCTGAGTGAGAAAACTAAAAATTGCACATATTTTGAATTCTGTAGGAGGAGTTGATGTCTCGCTCAGGTTGATTTTAAAACATATAAATTCAGAAAAATTTGAATCTATAGTTATTCATGGCGAGAAAGATACTGATACAGATTATTTGGACAATAAAGGAAGAAAAATTAAAGACTACAAGGTTTCCATAGAGAGAGACATAAGTATTTTCAGAGACTTAAAGGCTATATACAGTACATACAAGATTATTAAAAAAGAAAGGCCGAATATTATACATGCGCACAGTGCAAAAGGAGGAATTATTGCAAAAACCATAACTACTTTTCTTAAGATTCCTGTTTTGCATACACCACAGGCCTATTCTTTTCTTAGTGCGCAAAACGGGTTAAAGAGAAGTATATATTTAGGTATTGAAAAGATTTTTAGAGGACCAAACAATAAAATATTGGCTTCTTCAAAATCTGAACAAAATAGAGCAATTAAAGAAGTAGGTTATAAACCTGAGGCAGCTTTGTTGTTCAACAATTCTATAGATCCAATTCCAGAAGTTGTTAGTGAATTATCAATTGCTAAAACTTGGCCTGACTTGTATATATGTACAGTAGGCAGACCATCTTATCAGAAAAACACTGAATTATTGCTACAAGTTTTAGCAAAAGTAAAGGAACAAATTCCGGATATTCATTTGGTTATTGCTGGTGTTGGGTACCATTCCCCTAACCTTAAAAAGGTGAAATCATTAATTAATGAACTGAGCTTAAATGACAATGTTACAATGTTAGAATGGACCTCAAGGGAAGATATATTTAATATTATCAAGAACTCTAAATTCTATGTCACAAGCGCTAGATATGAAGGCCTCCCATATTCAGTTATTGAAAGTTTGGCGCTAGGTAAAGCTGTTATAGCAACAGACTCAGATGGAAATAGAGATTTAGTTGTAGATAATTTTAATGGTTTTTTGGTTAAGAATGATGATTCTAATTTATTTGTGAGAAGAATAATTAATCTATTTAATTCTGATATGTTAAGTGCGAAATTTTCTCAAAATTCACTGATTCTATATGAAGAAAACTTCAATATGCATAAAAATATCAGAATTTTGGAAGACATTTATGTAAATAATATAAGAAGACATTGAGCATTTATATAAGCATTCTTGTTTAAGAAGTTTTCTTTAACTCAAAAAAACTCTACAAAGATTTGTATTGTTTGAGTTTAGACACTTAAATAGTAATTGCAACTTATCAGGATTTTTCTAATTTACTTTTCTATTTTTGTTGCTTAAATAATTAACATGAAAGTGAAAAACATTTGTTGTATTGGTGCTGGATATGTCGGCGGACCAACCATGGCAGTAATTGCCGAAAAATGCCCACACATAAAAGTGACTGTGGTCGACATAAATGAAAGTAGAATTGCTGCTTGGAATGGAGAAAATTTTGATGAATTACCAGTTTTCGAACCAGGCTTAGGAGATATTGTTAAAAAAACAAGAGGACGTAATTTGTTTTTTTCCACTAATGTTGACCAGGCTATTAATGAAGCAGAAATGATTTTTATTTCTGTTAATACCCCAACTAAAACTTACGGAAAGGGCAAGGGTATGGCAGCAGATTTAAAATATATAGAGTTATGTGCTCGACAAATAGCTAGAGTATCAAAAACAGATAAAATAGTTGTTGAGAAATCTACTTTACCGGTAAGAACAGCCTCGGCTATTAAAAGCATATTGGACAATACAGGAAACAATGTTCAGTTTGAAATACTATCTAATCCTGAATTCTTGGCGGAAGGAACAGCGGTTGAAGATTTATTATTCCCAGATAGAGTTTTAATTGGTGGAGACAATAGTACAGATTCCGGCCAAAAAGCCATACAAGCTCTAGTTGAAATTTATTCAAATTGGGTTGCTAAAGAAAGAATACTTACTACTAATGTGTGGTCCTCTGAGTTATCCAAATTAACAGCAAACGCTTTTTTAGCTCAAAGAGTTTCTTCTATCAATGCGATGTCTGAAATATGCGAAAAAACAGGTGCGGATGTTAGTGAAGTTGCTAAAGCTATAGGTATGGACAGCCGAATTGGGTCGAAATTTTTGAAAGCATCTGTTGGATTTGGAGGATCTTGCTTCCAAAAAGACATCTTAAATTTGGTTTATATAGCTAAAAGCTATGGATTAGACCAAGTTGCAGACTATTGGGAACAAGTTGTAATTATGAATGACCATCAGAAACAAAGGTTTTCAGATAATATAGTTAGTACATTATACAATACAGTTTCTGGTAAAAAAATAACGTTTTTAGGATGGGCATTTAAAAAAGACACTAATGACACTCGTGAATCTGCGGCAATAAATGTGGCCGATAATTTATTAAGCGAGAGAGCAAATGTTTCTGTTTATGATCCCAAGGTAAGTTCAAAACAAATTTATGCAGATTTAGATTACCTAGGAACAAGGTCAAATGAAGAAAACAAAGACCTATTGAGTGTTTATAAAGATCCTTATGAAGCTTGTAAGGATTCTCATGGAATTGCTATCTTAACGGAGTGGGATGAATTCAAAAATTACGATTGGAAAAATATATATAAACAGATGAATAAACCTGCTTTTGTATTCGATGGTAGAGGCATTCTGGATAAAGATGAATTAGGTTCTATTGGTTTTATTTATTATAAAATAGGAAGCGGCGATTAATCTGGGATTTTCCATTAAGTCAATCCGCATAACTTTAGATAAAGAATAATTACATGAAAAACATTTTAATAACTGGAGCTGCTGGTTTTCTAGGGTCACATTTATGTGATAAATTTATTAATCAAGGTTTTCATGTAATCGCCATGGATAATCTCATTACCGGAGATTTAAAAAACATTGAGCACTTATTTAAATTAGAAAACTTTGAATTTTATCACCATGATGTTTCTAAGTTTGTTCATGTATCAGGAGAACTAGATTACATACTACACTTTGCTTCTCCAGCCAGTCCAATCGATTATCTGAAAATCCCCATCCAAACATTAAAAGTTGGATCTTTAGGAACACATAACCTGTTAGGTTTAGCAAAAGAAAAAAAGGCGCGAATACTTATAGCATCAACATCCGAAATTTATGGAGACCCTCTGGTACATCCACAATCAGAAGATTATTATGGAAATGTGAATACAATTGGGCCAAGAGGTGTTTATGATGAAGCCAAAAGATTCCAAGAATCTATAACTATGGCTTATAATAGATTTCATGGATTGGAAACACGGATTGTAAGGATTTTTAATACATATGGCCCAAGAATGAGACTTAATGATGGCCGTGTAATACCAGCGTTTATGGGACAAGCTCTAAGAGGAGAGGATTTAACTGTTTTCGGAGACGGGTCTCAAACAAGATCATTTTGTTATGTTGATGACCAAGTAGACGGGATATACAGGTTGTTAATGAGTGATTATTCTTTACCAATTAATATTGGTAATCCTCATGAAATATCAATTAAGGATTTTGCAGAAGAAATAATTAAATTAACTAACTCTAATCAGAAAATTATTTACAAAGATCTTCCTCAAGACGATCCAATGCAAAGGCAACCCAATATTTCGCTAGCAAAAAAAATACTTGGATGGGAACCCAAGGTTGGAAGGGAAGAAGGAATGCAAAAAACATTTGAATACTTTAGCTCTCTGAGTGATGAGGAACTAAGAAAAAGAGATCATAAAGATTTTACTAGCCATATAAAAAAGTAATTTGAGCCTTTTTAAACACGGTAGATACATAGGTTATTTAAGGCCAATGTCTTATGGCATTGATTTTATCATTATTATTGGATTAGCTCTATTTTACTTTTTTAAGGGCCTAGATCCGTTAGTCTTTTGCTCATTTACAATTCTTGGCTGGATAGTCTTGTCAATAAACTCTAAATTCTACGAAGTATATAGATTTACCCGCGTTGTTACTATATTAGGACTTATAGTTAGACAATTGGTATTGTTTGCACTAATGATGTTTGCCTTTTCAGGTTTTTATAGTGATTTAAATATTAAGCCACATGTAATAATTAAATACGTCTTTGCGGTTTTTTTAAGTATAGCTATTGTTAAGTTCGCAATTTATTTCCTTTTAAAGCGCTACAGAAAAACTTTTGGCGGGAACGTAAGGACAACAGTTATTTTAGGGAAAAATGCGAAAACAGCTCAATTAGAGAGGTTGTTTAACTTCAATCAGGAATACGGCTACTCTCATCAGAAAACTTTTAATGTTAAGGAAGAGGGAAATCTAGAGAACTGTTTTAATTTTATTTTGGATAATCAAATAGAGGAAATTTATTGCTCAATTTCTGAGCTTTCTAATAAACAAATTCGAAACGTTATAGATTTTGCTGACAATAACCTTAAGATATTAAAGTTCTTGCCAGATAATAAAGATATTTATTCAAAGAAACTTAAATATGAGTATTATGATTATACTCCAATACTTTCCTTGAGAGAGATTCCAATAGAGGATCCTATTAATAAAATAGTAAAAAGGGCTATCGATATAGTATTTTCTTCTGCTATAATCGTATTTCTTTTATCATGGTTAACCCCTTTACTTGCGATACTAATAAAGTTAGAATCTAAAGGACCTATCTTTTTTAAGCAATCCCGTAATGGAATGAATTATAAGGAATTTGATTGTTATAAATTTAGGTCAATGACTCCAAATAAAGATGCAAATTTATTTCAGGCCACAAGGGGTGATAATAGAGTTACTAAGGTTGGTAAATTTATCAGAAAGACAAGTATTGATGAACTACCTCAATTTTTTAATGTGTTGTTTGGCGATATGTCTGTTGTAGGCCCTAGACCACACATGGTCAGTCACACAGATATGTATGCTAAGCGTATAGATAAATTTATGGTTCGGCATTTTGTTAAGCCAGGAATAACAGGAATGGCTCAAGTAAAAGGTTTTCGGGGAGAAATTGAAACAGACAAAGACATAATAAATAGAGTTAAATACGATATTTTTTATATAGAAAATTGGTCACTTCTATTAGATTTTAAAATAATAGCACAAACGTTTTTTAATGCTATAAAAGGAGAGGACAAAGCTTATTAAAAGCTTATTCAAGAATTTTAATTAATCTATTCAACTGATGAGTGAAACTAAACTTTTTTAGAGAGATTTCCTGAATATTTCTTTTGATGGAAATGTTTAGCTCGGGTTTCGTTATATTCTTAAGAACCTTATTTAAATCATTATAATTAGCTGCTTCTACAACCCATCCAAGTTTGCAGTCTTTTATGACATCTTCACCTTCTCCACCACCAAAATAGAGAATAGGCAAACCTAATCTAGAATATTCAAATATTTTTGAAGGCACAGAACCATATATCCTATTTAATAAGGGTATAATCGTTAAATCATACTGCACTAGGATAGCGTGTAACTCAGAGCGTTTAACCTCTCCATGATAGTGTATGGGTAAATTTGGATTTGAGGCAATAAAACCCTCTATTTTCTTTGTTTCTGCTCCAGCTCCGTAAATATGAAATTCGATGTTAGAATAATCTAAATTTTCACATAATTTATATATACCCTGAGCAATTCCCAAGAGACCTGCGTATACCATTTTTATTTTCTCAGAAGAGTTAGGTTTCTCAAGGAGTTTAGGAGGATTGAAATCTGGATAGTTTCTATATAAAAATGTTTTTTTGTCTGGGATGATTTTAGAAACGTGAGTTAGTATTTCCTGGCTTTGTCCAATCACCATTGTTGCCTTTCTATAGTTAAAATGCTCAATACGCTCTAACATTTTGTAGCTAAAATTCCTTTTAAAAGCACCCAACTCCAATCCAGCGATTGGCCAAAGGTCAGATACGTTTAAAATTAATTCACGCTTTTTGCTTAAAAAAAGCATACATGTAAAAGCGACAAGTAAGGGTGGTGATTGTACAATTACTGTCCTAGGGATTTTATGGGATAGAAAAAACCAAACTAAACTTAAAGAATAAGAAAGCATGGCAAATAATCTCAGAATCTTGTTTTTGGAGTTGCTTGCATAAATCCAAAGGCGATGAATTGTAATATTATTGTCTATAGACTTGTGACTGAACTTTCCTTTAAATTCTTTAAAAATTTTACCTGTTGGGTAGTTAGGTAAAGGCGTTACAATGGATACTTCGAAATTATGCTTTTCAAGCCCTTTAGCTAAATGAAAAATCCGATTGGAAGCAGCACCTGTCTCAGGAGGAAAATAACTTGTAATAATAAGTACTTTCTTCATTACAGATTATAAATTTCAACCAAACAATTAGCTATCCTATTTGCCGCATTACCATCCCAAAGCTCAGGAATACTTCCTTTTTTCCATTCTCCAGAAAGAAGAATATTAAAGGCTTCAGAAATTTTATTGGAATCACTCCCAACTAACATATTAGTTCCTAAATCACATGTTTCTGGTCGTTCTGTACTGTCTCTTAAGGTTATGCATGGCACATTCATTACTGTGGTTTCTTCAGTTATACCACCAGAATCGGTTAAAACTGCAAAAGCATTTTCAACAAGATAATTAAATGAGAGGTATCCTAGTGGGTCCACATAATGTAGATTGTTGAAAGTTAAATCTAAACCTTCTAATATTTTTTTTGTTCTAGGATGCACAGGAAATATAATAGGATAATCCTTACCCAATGAGGTGATTTGAGTAATCAAGCTTTTTAAACTCTGTTCTTCATCTACATTGCTTGGTCTATGGAGTGTCATGACCATATATTTCTTTTTCTTCAGACCTAGTGTATCCCAAATTGAAGGTGGATTAAATCGAGGCCTGTTTTTTAACAAAGTGTCAATCATTACATTACCAACAAAAAAGATATTCTCGCCATCAACACCTAAAGATTTCAAATTTTCATTAGCATAAGAAGAGGTTGTGAAAAAATAGTCAGTTAAGCTATCGGTAACAATTCTATTAATTTCTTCAGGCATTTTCATGTCTCCAGAACGAATACCTGCTTCAACATGCGCAACATCTACTCCAGCTTTTTTCGCTACAATTGTACATGCCATTGTTGAGGTGACGTCACCAACAACCATAACCAAATCACAAGGATGTTTATCTAATTCTTTTTCAAACCCAATCATTATAGCAGCCGTTTGCTCGGCTTGTGTGCCACTTTTCACCTCTAAATTGGTGTCTGGAAAAGGAATGTTAAGTTCATAAAAAAACGTATCACTTAGATTCTTATCGTAATGTTGACCAGTGTGTACTAATCTATAACTAATGTCATATCCATGTTCGTTTTTTTTTCTAATTGCCTCAATAATTGGTGCAATTTTCATGAAATTGGGCCTAGCTCCTGCTACAATAGTTATGGTCATTAATTATTTTATTAAGGATGAAAATTGTTTCAATTTACCACTTTTACTGCGTTTGAGTAATTCTTGTCTTTCAAAAGTAATATCTAATCCACTTTCAAGATAGGCTTCAATTTCTTTTTTTATAAGTTCTTTTTTTTCTTTTGAAATGTCTTCACTGCTTCCATATATAATTTTGAAATGGGATAAACTCAGTTGCTGAATAATAAACTCCTTAACTGCTCCGTCATCTTCAATAATACTTTTGGTAATGTAATAAAAGGTGAGTCCAGCCGCTTTTTTCCCGCTTGGGAGTACTGCTATATCGTTGGTCCTGCCAATGAGTTTTTTTAATATGGGCTTCTTAATTGTGCTAGCCTCTGAAAGTATTCCGATATCACCAATATCGTATCGTATAAAGGGTTGTGCTTTATTATAGAGCGATGTAATAACGAGACGTCCTTCTTCGCCATAAGGAAGTGGGTTATTGTGCTCATCCAAGACTTCAACAAAAAGTGTTTCGGAATTGACTTGCCACTCATTCTTTGGATTCTGGAATGCTATTAAATCTAATTCGGACGCCCCATATTCATTAACTACAGGTACACCAAATTGAGTTTCCATAAGTAATTTATCATCTTCGAAAAGCATTTCAGAAGTTACAACACAAGCTTTTAAAGTTGGGCAAACAGTATTTAAAACAATGTCTTTTTTTTTGAGAAATTTAGCGAATTGTAATATGGAACTAGTATAACCATTGGTGTAGACAAATGGATTGCTCTTAAAGATAGTCAACCATTTTTCTAAGGCAGAGTCGCTTAAATCAAAAACGTTAAACCTCACCCTATTGCTTATAATGTCTTTAAGTTTTTCAATATAATAGCTCTTTCCTCTCAAAGGAATACCATAAAAACGCGCTTGTTTTGTCGAGCTAAAATTAAGTCCAAACCAACCAAATCTATCTTGTATAATGGCCCAGGTTAAGGCGTGGGCAAATTTATCTTTAGCAAAGAAAAAAGGGTTGCCAGAAGCGCCAGATGTTTTATCTATATATATATTTCTTTTTGAAAAACCTTTAGACAATAGTTTCTCCAGAGGTTGCTGTAAATCGTTTTTGGTAAGTATGGGGACGCTATTCCAGTCTAAAGGATTCAAATCTTTAGCAAAAGATTTATAGAAATCATTGTTTTCTGAGTGATAAGAAACTATAGATTGCTTTTGTTGGTCAACATAATGTTCAAACTCCACATTGTTTTTTTGCTGAATTTCACCTAAAACCCGTTTAGCTTTCGCTATCGGAAAACCACTAATTTTTAAACTAAGGTCGAATAAATTCAAAAGAAAAATGCTTGAGCTATGTTTGCGTAAATTAATTATTTTTTAAGCGTAAAAGCAATTATTTTTGTCTTTTAAACAAAACAACCATTTATGAATATTTTAGTTTTGGGTTCTGGAGGAAGAGAGCACACGTTTGCATGGAAATTAGTTCAGAGTGAAAAATGCAATAATTTGTTTGTAGCTCCAGGTAATTCAGGAACCGCAGAAATAGCCAAAAACGTACCAGTTGGGGTTAACGATTTTGAGGGGATTAAAGAGGTTGTTTTAAACAATAACATCTCTATGGTTGTTGTTGGTCCAGAGGATCCACTAGTTAATGGTATTCATGATTTTTTTCTGAATGACGATGCGCTTAAGTCAGTAAACGTTATTGGCCCTCAAAGAGCAGCTGCGGAACTAGAAGGAAGTAAAGAGTTTGCTAAGGAGTTTTTGGACAGACATAATATTCCAACGGCAGCATATGGGAGCTTCACTAAAGACAGCTTAGAAAAAGGCTATGCCTTTCTGGAAACTATGAAGCCACCTTACGTTTTGAAGGCAGATGGACTGGCTGCGGGAAAAGGAGTGTTGATTATTGATGATATTAACGAAGCTAAGTCTGAATTAAAGAACATGCTTGTAGACTCCAAGTTTGGAGAGGCAAGTACCAAAGTAGTAATTGAAGAGTTTCTTAGTGGAATTGAACTAAGTTGTTTTGTATTAACAGACGAAGAAAACTACAAGATTTTACCAACTGCTAAGGATTATAAGCGGATAGGAGAAGGAGATACAGGTCTTAATACAGGTGGTATGGGAGCAATATCTCCAGTGCCTTTTGCAAATGAGGAGTTTATGCAAAAAGTGGAGGATAGAATTGTTAAACCTACTATAAAAGGATTAAAAAAAGACAATTTGCCTTACAAAGGATTTGTATTTATAGGACTCATTAAAGTTGGAGACGACCCATTTGTTATTGAATACAATGTAAGGATGGGGGACCCAGAAACTGAAGTCGTATTGCCAAGAGTACAAAACGATTTAGTTGAGATTTTTCAGGCAATGGGAAACCAAAGATTAAATGAAATAGAATTAAAAATAACACCACAAGCAGCAACAACAGTGATGATGGTTTCTGGCGGATATCCAGAAGCTTATGAAAAAGGCAAGGAAATTATTGGGGTTGAAACAGTAGAAGGCTCAATTCCGTTTCATGCAGGTGCACAAATACAAAACGGAAAAGTAGTGACTTCAGGAGGGCGTGTTATGGCTATGACTTCTTATGGCGAAACATATCAAGAAGCCATAAAAAAATCTTACCAAAACATTGAAAAAGTCAAGTTTGATAAGATGTATTATCGTAAGGATATTGGTTTTGACCTATAAATAAGAGTGAGAGGTAATACTCTTATCCTCTTCTCCGTTTTTATCAAAAGTTCTTAATTGCATCATCCAATATACAAAGGCAATAAAGCCTATGATCATAAATATCCATGACATAATGTTGGCGCCAAACCAACTCTCGAGCTCTAATGCTCTCAAAGCGTCAAAAGGAGCAAATAATACATTAACAAATAAATCTTGTATAGCGTAGAAAAAATCTTTCATTGGTATTATATTTACAAGGCAAATATACAAAACGCATAAATGATTACAAGGATTTTTGATAAATCTAAACCTGTTAATTTTATAATAGTGCTGGTTATAACACTTGTTGCTTTTTTGTTATTGCAGATTAGTGTTTTTCAGGAAGATTGGAGTTTAAACTATATTCTCACACAGATTGGAAAGTTTCTACTCTGTCTATTAACGATGTCATTACTTAATTTTATCGTTAGTAAAAACAACCTAACGCAGAATAGTAGTTACAAAATATTGTTGTTCAGCTTGTTTTTTGCAATGATTCCATATACATTAAACAACTTGGACGTATTGATTTCTAACCTCTTTATTCTATTGGCCTTAAGAAGAATTATTAGTCTTAAATCTTTACTAAAAGTCAAGAATAAACTCTTAGATGCCTCAGTACTTATCGCAATTGCTTCTTTTTTTCATTTTTGGAGTATATTATTTATGCTATTGGTATTTGCAGCATTGTTGTTTTACTCAGAGAACAAAGTTAAAAATTGGATTATACCATTTGTAGGTCTCGCCACAGTGGCGTTGATATTTATAGCATATCATGTAGTTCGTTTTGACACTTATGGTGATTTTACCTTATATGTAGATAATATTGATTTTAATTTTGAAAATTATAACTCTTTAAAAATGGTAATTGCAATTACCATTCTTTTATCATTTGGGCTTTGGGCATCTTTATTTTATATAAAAACCATCAATAAAAAGCTAAAAACGTTTAGACCATCTTTTATTATAGTATTAATAATGGCTATGATAGCGGTTGTAGTTGCACTTGTTTCTCCAAATAAAAATGGAAGTGAAATTTTGTTTCTTTTTGCACCACTCGCAATCATTATAACAAACTATATTGAAGTGATACAAGAAAAATGGTTCAAAGAAATATTAATTGGAGTTCTTATTTTAATCCCTATCTCTTTTCAGTTTTTTTAATTGAATTGTCTTCTGCATTTATTTCATTGTATCTTTGCAGAATATAAAATAGACATCTATGTTTACTGATAAAGCGAACGCCATTTTTCAGAATGTAATTGACACATATCACGTCATCAATACAGTTGACCAACCGTTTAAAAATATTTATGATAAGAACAATGAAGCCCTAGAGCATCTTTTATACAGAAAATGCTGGATAGACACAGTCCAGTGGCATTACGAGGATATTATTAGAGACCCAAATATCGACCCAGTTGCTGCATTAAAATTAAAGCGTCAAATTGATGCATCCAACCAAGATAGAACAGATATGGTAGAGTATATCGACAGCTATTTTCTAGAAAAATATAAAGATGTTAATGTAAAAGGAGATGCAACAATCAATACCGAAAGTCCAGCTTGGGGTGTGGATAGATTGTCCATTCTAGCTTTAAAAATATATCATATGAATGAAGAAGCTACAAGAACGGATGCATCAGACACACATAGAGATACTTGCCAAAAAAAGTTGAATATCTTGTTAGAACAACGAGTTGACTTGTCCACTGCTATTGACACTTTATTGAATGACATTAAGAACGGCGACAAATACATGAAAGTTTACAAACAAATGAAGATGTATAATGACGACGAATTAAATCCTGTTCTTCGCTCGCAGAAGTAGTTGATTCTTATCTGTAATGCCAAAACTCCCAAAACATATTCTTGTTATACGCCTTTCTGCAATGGGGGATGTCGCTATGACAGTTCCAGTTTTAAGAGCATTTTCGGAGCAACATCCAGACGTTAAATTGACCGTTCTCACCAGAAAATTCTTTACCCCTTTTTTTAGAGATATTCCAAATATAAATGTTTTTAATGCTGATGTTAAAGGAAGACATAAAGGTGTTTTAGGACTATATCGTCTTTCAAAAGAATTAAAAGCCCTTAATATTGATGCTGTTGCTGATTTGCACAATGTCTTAAGAAGCAAGATTTTAAAGATATTTTTAAAAGGCGCTGCTTTTGCTCAAATTGATAAAGGGAGAGCAGAAAAAAAGGCTTTGATTTCTGGCAAAGCATTTAAACAATTAAAATCAACGCATCAGCGCTATGCAGATGTTTTTGGGGCATTGGGATTTAAGCTTAGCCTTTCCAACCCTACTTTTGATGGACAAAAACAGCTTTCGAAGCAAGTTCAAGACACATTAGGTGAAAAATCTCAAAGTTGGATTGGTATTGCACCTTTTGCTCAATACGAATCCAAGATGTATCCAATGGATTTAATGGAAAAAGTTATTGAGCAACTCTCTAACAACAGTAAAATCTTTCTTTTTGGAGGTGGGGATTTTGAGGTAAAAAAACTTGATGAGGTCCAAGCTAAATTTAATAACGTTATTAATGTAGCAGGAAAATTCACATTAAGTGAGGAACTAGACATCATTTCTAATCTAGATATCATGCTTTCCATGGATTCAGGGAATGCTCATATAGCAGCAATGTTAGGAAAAAAAGTGGTAACTATTTGGGGAGTGACACATCCTTTTGCTGGTTTTTATCCTTTTAATCAAACTATGGATTGGGCTATTTTGGCAGACAGAGATAAGTTCCCAAAAACACCAACATCTGTATATGGAAACAAATATCCAGAAGGGTATAAAGATGCTATGCGGAGCATTTCCTCTAAAAGAATAGTCGATAAAATCGAATCTTTGTTGTAAAAAAAGCCCCACTCAAGTGAGTAGGGCCAAAATTTAAACGTATTCATCTTAATAAATAGATAATCCCAAAATCTAAATAACGCTTAAAACTATTATAAAGGTATTTCCTTTTAATTTTAGCAAAAATTAATTGAAAGAATATCTGTTTAAAATTCGACAAAAAACATATTTTATCGATTAAAAGCACTTTTTATAGACAAAAAGAAATTATTATTAATCAGTCGGAAATTTAAGAAGTTCTAAACATCATCATAATCCACATGAATTGATGCTGATGTCGGGTGTGCTTGACATGTTAAAATAAGTCCGTCTTCTATCTCTTTTTCTGTCAGAATATTATTTTGTCTCATTGTAGCACTTCCTTGGGTAACTCGAGCTAAACAACTGCTGCAAATCCCTCCTTGACAAGAGTAAGGAGCATCTAGGTCTTCATCTAAAGCAGCTTCTAAAATGGTTTGTTTCTGAGACATCTCGAAAGAATGTTCCTCGTCATCAACCATAATAGTAATGTTGGTTTTCCCTGTACTTATTATATCTTCTTTTATGTCCTTGGGTTTAGCTGCTTTAAAGAGTTCAAAATGAATAGTAGTTTCGTCAATTTTATGTTCAGTCAATACATCTTTAACAGTATGTATCATAGCTTCAGGGCCACAAAGATAAAAGGCATCAATAGTGATGTGTTTATATTCGTTTTTAACAATTAAGTTTACCGTGCTTTTTTCAATTCTCCCAAAAATGGCATTTTCTTCTTGCGCCTGACTAAAGACGAACTTGATAGTAAAACGGTCTTTGTACTGATGGCGAAGTTCTAACAATTCATTTAAGAACATTGTGTCAGCTGTAGTCTTGTTACCGTAAACCAAAATAACTTTGCTGTGTACCTCTTCTTCTAGCGCACATTTTATAATGCTCAATATAGGTGTGATACCACTACCAGCTGCAAATAACGCTATGTTTTTTGTTTTTTTATCGTTGGGCACGAAAATAAATCGACCGTTTGGAGTAGCAACTTCCAGAGTATCGCCTTCATTTAGTTCGTTATTTGCAAAAGAGGAAAAAGTGCCATCTTTCACTTGCTTCACAGCTACGGTTAGCTCCTCACTTCTAGGAGATGAGCAGATAGAGTAATCGCGGCGAACTTCATTGCTGTTAATTATAGATTTTAAAGTAATGTATTGTCCAGCTTTAAAAGAAAAATCGGTTTTTAGATGGTCGGGAACATCAAAAGTTATGCTAACCGATTTATCTGTTACTTTAAGTAATTTTTTTATCCTAAGATGATGGAATTGAGACATAAATTTGTTTTCTACAAAAATACTAAAGTGCTTACCGATTTACTTCAATCACAGTAAAAATTAATACATAAGAGTTTTATGCATAAATAAATTATGTATATTTGTTTAACCATGAGTAATTCAAAATTATATAAGGGAAGTTTATCAACCATTATATTGAAACTGTTAGGAGAAACGGATAGAATGTATGGTTATGAAATTACCCAAAAAGTTAAAGTTCTTACTAAAGGAGAGTTGATAATGACAGAAGGTGCTCTGTATCCAGCATTGCACAAATTAGAAGCAGAAGGTTTTTTAGATGTTGAAGTTGTAAAAGTAGACAACAGGATGCGCAAGTATTACAGGCTCACAGAAGAAGGTAATAAGGAAACTTCAAATAGAATTGCGGATTTGCAGAATTACATGGAAACCATGCAGTTTCTTATCAAACCAAAACTGACTTTAGAATAGTGGAAACATTAAG
>CALDUJ010000056.1 GCA_937923735.1 uncultured Flavobacteriaceae bacterium
ATCCTTATTCATTTTTACATAGTCTGCATTACCTGCTTTTTCGGCTAATTCAAGAGAACGCTTAGCAGCTTTAATAGCACCTTTCTTATCTCCTAGTTTAGCATGAATTAAAGATTTTTGTCGCACCATCCAAAATGGCTCAACACCATCTTTACTTGCAGCTTTTCTCATGCTAATTGCTTTATCAATCCATGTTTTAGCTTTTTGTAAATCTCCGTTAGATTCTAAATAATAAACGGCTGAAGAGAACAAATCGTTTGCACTTGGTCCAGACATAGTTCTTTCTATACTAGCTTTTGCTTTCTTTGCAGTTGGCACTTCAAACTGAACACCTACATAAGAGCGCTCCCAAAGCATCCCGATTACAGCCGAATCAGCAGTAAGGTCATCAAAAGTGATTGTAAATGACTGAATATCCATTCCCTCAGGCATAGAGATTACATTTGCTTTCACACGCGCAGCAACTTTAGACTCGTCTAACTCCGCAGGTGCTCCACCACCATTATAATCTGTGTAAAAAATAACTTCCCACTCATTACGCTCTGGTATTGTGAAAATAGCATATGTTCCAGCTTTCAATTCATTTCCTCCAACTGTAACATCATCACTGAATGTAATTTTAGTTCTAGCATTAGCACCTGTTCTCCAAACTTTTCCGTAAGGCACTAGGTCTCCAAAAATAGTTCTTCCTCTCATAGCAGGTCTAGAATACTCCAGAGATACGTCAGTTAATCCAACAACTTGTTCCACTTTAGAAAACGGACTAGGCGCTGGTGTTGTTACTTGAGCATTGATTGCTGCAGCGAACATCAATGCTATCGCTGATAATAATAATTTTTTCATTGTATATAATTAGATGATTATTGTGTGGCATAAAATTAACCATTCGTATGAGGGATAACTGTTAATAAAACCTTAAAATGAATAAGGCGGTAGAAGCCTTCAATTAAAGAATAGAAATATTTTTGTTTAACATTAACATAATTAGATTAAACAATATGTATTTTTGATATAACACTTCCCTATGAAAATATTAGTAACTGGTGCTACAGGCTATATTGGCAAAAGACTTATTCCTTTATTGGTAAATGAAGGACATCAAGTTGTTTGTACTGTACGTGATAAGTTAAGAGCTGAAAAGAGCTATCTAGAAGAAGAACTGATTACCGTTGTTGAAGCCGATTTTTTGAAGCCTGAAACACTAAAGAATATTCCTGAAGACATAAATATTGCTTACTACCTTATTCACTCCATGTCCAATTCTTCCAAAAATTTTGAGAAAATGGAAGAAGACTGTGCCATAAATTTTAGAGACTATTTTGAAACTACAAGAGTAAAACAAGTCATTTATTTAAGCGGCATAACTAATGAGGATAAACTCTCCAAACATCTTTCCTCTAGAAAAAATGTGGAAGATGCTTTAGCCTCAAAAAACTACGCCTTAACTATATTCAAAGCAGGTATCATTGTAGGTTCAGGAAGTTCTTCATTTGAGATTATAAGAGATTTAGTTGAAAAATTACCCGTGATGATAGCGCCTAGATGGTTAAACACAAAAACACAACCTTTAGCTGTTAGAGATGTGTTAGCTTTTCTATCTAGGAGTGCTGGAAAAAAAGAATTGTTTAATACCTCATTCGACATCTTTGGTCCAGAGATTCTCACCTATAAAGAAATGTTATTACAGTTTGCCGAAGTGCGTAAACTAAAACGCTACATTTTTACAGTGCCAGTGATGACGCCGAGATTGTCATCTTATTGGCTATATTTTGTAACATCAACATCTTATAAACTAGCTGCTACTCTCGTGGATAGTATGGGTGTTCAAATCGTCGGTAAGCAAAGTAATATCAATAAACTATTAGAGGTAAGTCCAATAACTTATAAGGAATCTGTGGAACTAGCATTCGAAAAAATTGAGCAGAACAGTATTCTATCAAGCTGGAAAGATTCCTTTATCAGTAGCGGACGATTAAAAAATAGCTTTCACAAATATGTAAATGTACCTAAGTTCGGATGCTTTAAAGACTATAAAGAACGAAAGGTTATCAATACAGAAAAAACCATTCAAAAAATATGGTCCATTGGTGGAGAAACAGGTTGGTACTACGGCACCTTTTTATGGCGAATTAGAGGTTATATAGACAAACTCTTCGGAGGCATCGGTTTACGCCGAGGAAGAACTAGTCCAACAGATTTGGATGCAGGAGATGCACTAGATTTTTGGCGCGTTATCTATGCTGATAAAAACCAAAGAAAATTGTTACTATATGCCGAAATGAAGCTCCCAGGCGAAGCTTGGCTCGAATTTAAGATAGAAGATAACCTCCTAAAACAAACGGCTACATTCAGACCGCGTGGCCTAGCAGGAAGGCTCTATTGGTACAGTGTTCTCCCGTTTCATGGATTCATCTTCAAAGGCATGATTAATAGGCTAGTTGAAGTCCATTAATACTGGTTTTCAGTATGATCAACTACACCTAAATCTTTTAAAACAAATCCAAATGTTAATTATTGTTTAATCTATTAATTGAAACATTAAACATTATGTATCTTTGGTAAAAGATTTCTAATTGATTTTAGACAGTACATATCAAGATAAAGAACACAAGAAAATTATAGAAGGCCTAATTGGTAAACCTTATAGTTTTTTTGAATCGATTAAGCTTAAAGGTGTTGGTTCAAAAAGAATGATTATTGAGAACGTAAGTCCAAATATGCAATCTTATTTGAATTCAGTTTCGGATATTAATTATGCAAATATAGAACTACGCTCAAGAGGTATACTTATTTACATAAATAAAGGTTTGAAAAACTTTACTTGGATTATACCCTACTACCAATTGGTGTTGTATAAAACCAACGGAGCAAGTATACATGCGCAAGGAAAATTTATTCATTTCAGGAATAGCAAAACCTTTAGGGAAAATAAATCTTTTTTTGATAAGCTCCTTGATAAAAAAGTGATTTATGATGAACAATATAGATTTCAATAAATGAAGATATACACCAAACGAGCAAAACAAAACATTCCTATTTCATTAGATGAAGCTTGGGATTTTCTATCGAGTCCAAAAAACCTAAAAACCATAACACCAAATTATATGGGATTTAACATATTATCCGGAGCAGATAGACCGATGTATCCTGGACAAATTATTCAGTACATAGTAACGCCAGTTTTAGGAATAAAAACCAAATGGGTAACTGAGATAACTCATGTGGTCGACAAAAAATACTTTGTTGATGAACAGCGTTTTGGGCCCTACTCGTTGTGGCATCACAAACATTTTTTAAAAGAAATTGACGGCGGCGTAGAAATGGAAGATATAATCGACTATAAAGTGCCTATGGGTATTCTTGGACAAATGGTGCATCCTATCTTAGTAAAACCAAAACTAGATGAAATTTTTGATTACAGATATAAAAAATTAATAGAGCTCTTCGGAGAATTCAAAAAGTAATATATGAAGAACATTTTAATCGTTGGGGGTAGTAAAGGCATAGGAAATGCTATACTAACCGAACAACTAGAAGCCAATAACAAAGTTATAAACATAAGTCGGACGGTACCCGACATATCGCATCCAAATTTAGAACATCATAACTTAGATGTGATGGAAAACGAACTACCAGAAATCAGTGATTTAGATGCACTTATTTATTGCCCGGGAAGTATTAACTTAAAGCCTATTTCACGTTTGAGTATCGATGATTTCAAAAACGATTTTAATATTAATGTGCTTGGTGCGGTTAAAACAATTCAAAAGTACCTGCCCAATCTCAAAAACGGAAATACACCTTCTATTCTTTTATTTAGCACGGTAGCTGCAAAATTGGGCATGCCCTTTCATGCGAGCATAGCAACAGCCAAAGCTGGCATCGAAGGTTTAACAAAATCACTTGGTGCAGAATTAGCACCGACAATTCGTGTTAATGCAATAGCACCAACAGTAACTGATACCTCCTTAGCGGAAAAGTTATTGCGTAATGACAAGATGAAAGAAAATATTACAGAGCGTCACCCACTTAAAAAATACCTTAACCCAAAAGAAGTCGCTAGTATGGCAGATTTTCTGATGTCGGACAAAGCAGCATCTATCTCTGGACAAGTTTTTGAAATGGATTGCGGTATTGTATCCTTTAAAATATAGTCTATGCAATTCTTAAATAAAATCCCAAGTAAAAAATCAATTTCCTCTAAGGAAGAAAACAAGAATACAATGAGTAATATTCGGTCTGTGTATGACATAAAGATCAATACCTTACAAAATCAACCCTTAGACCTAAATACTTTTAAAGAAAAATACTTGTTGTTTGTTAATGTTGCTTCAAAATGTGGTTTTACAGGTCAATACAAAGACCTACAGAAACTATATGATGGACACAAACACCATCTAGAAATCATAGGCGTACCATGCAATCAGTTCGGAGGTCAGGAACCTGGAGATGCAGACTCTATTTCAGCTTTTTGCGAACGTAATTATGGAGTATCTTTTACCATGACAGAAAAAATTAACGTTAAAGGTTCTG
>CALDUJ010000057.1 GCA_937923735.1 uncultured Flavobacteriaceae bacterium
CAGCTCTCCTTTACATCACACCAATGGCAACCCACATCGCAGCCTCCAATACGCACAAAATAAGCAGCAGTTCCTTTATGATAGCCTTCGCCTTGAATGGTGTAGAACTCTTCCATTAAGGGCAGCATTTGTCCTTTATCGACCAAGTCTTGAATCTCTTTCTTCATAAGCTGCAAAGATAGGATTTAGTTGGAAGTTGGAAGCTTGAAGTTGGAAGTTTTTAGCTATACATATAAAGGATATTCAACTTTATTGTTTATTATTTTTATATTGAAACTTAAATTATTGCTTTAAAAACACTTGTAAATGACTAGGCAAATAATTAATAAACTGATTCTACTGAAACAAAATCCAACTGATGAAAATGTTGACCACATTTCATTGCTTTATGAGCTTTATTGGGATTTTTCCAATGGAGTATCGGAATTAAAACCAATCGCTATGTTTTACATCGATGGATTTGATAATTTACCAGCGTTAAGTGAAAAAAAATTATGGAATTTAGAAAAGTACTACGAGGTTATGAAACCATTTTTTAAATCACATTCTGAATTAAAGAAAATTGTAACTACAATATTAGAAACTCATAAATCAAACATCTCCTAATAAGACTTTCTTGATTGCTTTCTTCATAGACTGCAAAGACAGGATTAAGTTGGAAGTTTTTGATTAAGGCTGAATAATCTAATCGTTTTTTGTAGTTATTTTTTTATATTGGGAGTATGCAATAATTGCAACACATTATGAGAAATATCCTTCTAATATTAACTATTTTGATTTCCATTTTAAGTTGTAAAAAAGAAAACAACTTTGAAAACAACTCTGAATTGTGCAGGCTTCTAGAGGAAATGACCAAGGATGACCAAAGAATCAGAAATTTATCTGAATTGAGGAAAGGAACTAAAAAAGTTAAAGACTCACTTTGGAAAATTCAGAATGAAATAGATAATCGGAATACGGAATTACTCATAGAAATTACCAAAAAAAGAGGCTGGGTAAGCAAAACAAAATTAGGCTGTTCTGAATATATTTCTCCCATGCTTATATTTAGACATGCACCAAAAAAATATTGGAATGAAATTAAACCGATAATTGATAAAGAATTCACTGAAAAAAGGATGACAAAGGGAGATTATTGGTTTATTGATAACCATCTTAAAGGCCGACCTATGAATTTTGATGATTTGAATGGAGATATTGAAGTAATAATTAAATAGTTAACGTGTAATAACAAAGAACTGAGCTAAAAACACTTCCATCAACAAACTCCTCTCTTGAATTACACAGGATACTCCAAATCTTTCCTAATCAACTTCGCGCTTCAAACTCCGAACTTCAATCTACTTCACCGCCACACACTCAATCTCAATTTTCGCATTAGCAGCTAAACCAGCAGCAGCAAATGTTGTTCTAGCAGGTTTATTAGTAAAATAGGTTTTATAAATATCATTAAATGCAGTAAAATCATTAATGTCGCTCAGAATAACAGTGCATTTTACCACATTATCTAGAGAAGAGCCATGTTGTTCGAGTACAGCTTTTATGTTTTCAATGGCTTGCTTAGTTTCTGCCTGCACGCCACCTTCAACGACTTTCCTAACAGAATGGTCCATGCCAATTTGTCCAGCTAAATACAAAGTATTGCCTACTTCTACAACATCCGAAAAAGGCGCATTTTGCTTTTTTACTTCATGAGATTTATGAAATATTGGTGTCGGATTAACAGTCTTTTCGCAATTAAGAAAAAGAAACAGAAAAGTAAATAAGCTAACTCTTAGTATTGATTTCATAACATATAATATTTTGGCTTTTAAAATTAAGGCTTTCAGCTAAATTTCTGAATAGGATTCTTTATTTTTATGCAAAATTTATTTCCATGAGCAACAAAGACGAATTTTTTGATTTTATAACCAAAGGAAACACTTTTAAGGGCGACTCTATAACGGTTGGTGCAGCTATGTTAGATGGTGAAACTGTGACCAACGCCCATGTGAAAATTCCTTTAAAAACCATGAACCGTCATGGATTGATTGCGGGAGCTACAGGTACCGGGAAAACAAAATCTTTACAAGTGCTTGCTGAAAACCTCAGCGAAAAAGGCATTCCTGTATTGCTAATGGATATAAAAGGTGACTTAAGTGGATTGGCGCAACCGAGTCCTGGACATCCGAAAATAGATGAACGCCATGAGAAAATAGGCCTACCGTTTGAGGCAAAAGGATTTCCTGTAGAAGTGATGACACTTTCTGAGCAGGATGGTGTGAGATTAAGAGCAACCGTTAGCGAATTTGGTCCCGTTTTATTATCGAGAATATTAGATTTAACCGAGGCGCAATCAGGAGTGGTTGCCGTTATTTTTAAATATTGCGACGATAATAAACTACCACTATTAGATTTAAAAGATTTCAAAAAAATATTACAATACGCTACTCAAGAAGGCAAAAAAGAATTTCAAGATGCATATGGTCGTATTTCTACAGCATCAACTGGGGCAATTCTCAGAAAAGTTGTTGAGATAGAACAGCAAGGTGGTGAACGCTTCTTTGGTGAAACTTCTTTTGATGTTGAAGACCTTGTTCGCATTGACAAGAATGGTCGTGGCTACATAAATGTCATAAGATTAACCGATATACAAGACAGGCCAAAATTGTTTTCAACTTTTATGTTAAGTCTATTAGCTGAGATATATTCGACTTTCCCAGAACAGGGTGACAGTGGACAACCTGAGCTTATTATGTTTATTGATGAGGCCCATTTGATTTTCAATGAGGCTTCTAAAGCGTTGTTAAATCAAATAGAGAGTATTGTAAAATTGATTCGTTCTAAAGGTATCGGATTGTATTTTGTAACGCAAAATCCAACGGATGTGCCAGAAGCAGTATTAAGTCAGTTAGGACTAAAAATACAACATGCACTCCGTGCCTTTACAGCCAAAGACCGTAAAGCTATTAAACTGACTGCTCAAAATTATCCTGACACAGATTATTACGATACTACGGAAGTATTGACATCACTAGGTATTGGCGAGGCTTTGGTATCTGCGCTAGATGAAAAAGGTAGACCCACACCATTGGCTGCAACTATGATGCGAGCTCCAATGAGTCGTATGGATGTATTAACAGATTCTGAATTGACAGACCTTATAGCAAACTCCAAACTTGCAAAGAAATATAACGAAGACATCGACAGAGAGAGTGCTTATGAAATGCTCAATGAAAAAATTAAAAAGATAGAAGCTGAAGCTGAGAAGGAAAAAGAACGAGAAGAAAAAGCAAAGGCTAAAAAAGCGTCTTCAAGAAGAACCACTTCCAGAAGAAGCACACGACAGAACCCTATTATTAAAGTATTGACTAGCGCCACATTTATTAGAGGTGTTTTTCAAGTCCTCAAAAAAATAAAATAATATTAATGAAGTATATATTAGCCATTATTAGTTTAGGATTATTTGTAACCAGTTGCGAAAAACCGCAGAACCCTTTCTCTGTTCAGAAGCAGAATATTGGATTGTTAACTGATTCAACCCAAGTAAAAGACTTAGAGATGATTTTTGTCAACGATTCTGTTGTTAAATTTATCGGAGGTGATGAGTTTACTGGCGACATCAATACTATTGATATTTATGAAAAAGGTGGCAAAAAACTATTAGAATTAACACCTTCACAGGCTTTGGACTCCACTGCAGTTATAGAAAATGTTCGCATTATGGATGCTCGTTATAAAACAGATAAAAATATATCTCTTTTGAGTACCTTCAAGGATATTACAGACAACTACACAATTTCTTCGATAGATAATCTTATAAATTCCGTTGTTATTTCTGTAAATGAAATCAACGCATCTTTTACCATCGATAAAAAAGAGCTTCCTGCCAATGCACGTTTTGATATGGAGCTCAATATTGAAGAAACACAAATACCTGATGATGCCAAAATCAAGTATTTTATGCTTAATTGGCATTAATCTGAATCCTAAAAATGAATCCATTCATCTCCAAATTATTAGTCAGTGTTGCAAGGAGGCGAATTGAATCCAAACATCCTAATTCAGACAAACCCATCTCAAAAAGAGAGATTGTACCGGTTGTAAAAACCTTAAAGGTAGAACTAGCTCATGCGGTTAGAGACTATATCTTTATTACACTTGGTATTTTTTCTGCAGGATTTGGTCTAAGAGGTTTTTTACTACCAAACGAATTTATTGACGGTGGTGCTACAGGTATCTCGTTATTACTCAGAAATATTACAGATATCCCTCTAGCTTATTTATTAATACTGGTTAATATTCCTTTTTTAATTTTGGGTGCACGAACATTTAGCATAAAGTTTGCTATTAAAAGCCTAGTTGCCATAATTGCGCTTTCAATTGTTGTGCATACTGTTTATTACCCCACCATTACTGAGGACAAATTACTGATTTCCGTATTTGGAGGTTTCTTTCTAGGTCTAGGAATTGGCATGGCAATGAGGGGTGGAAGTGTCATTGATGGGACAGAAGTTTTGGCAATATTCCTTAGTAGAAAACTATCCATTACAGTTGGTGACGTACTCTTGGTTATCAATATTTTGATTTTTTCAGTCGGTGCTTATTTACTTTCTATCGAAGTTGCCCTATACGCTATACTCACCTACCTGGTTGCTGCAAAAACAGTCGATTTTGTGGTGGATGGTGTCGAAGAATATGTTGGTGTTACTATCATTTCCGAAAAGCATGAAGCACTAAGAATCATGCTTACAGAGAAATTAAGACGGGCTTGTACGATTTATGCAGGTAAAGGTGGTTTAGGGAAACAGGGAGCCAGTTATGATAAAGACATTATTTA
Organism: uncultured Flavobacteriaceae bacterium; assembly: GCA_937923735.1. Classification (GTDB taxonomy): domain Bacteria; phylum Bacteroidota; class Bacteroidia; order Flavobacteriales; family Flavobacteriaceae; genus JABABD01. Next base: position 4,820 of record CALDUJ010000057.1, read on the forward strand.
TACAGTGGTTACTAGACTTGAGCTTGCCAAATTGCATACAGAAATTGATAAAATTGACAAAAAAGCATTTATCATTATGGGTGTGGTAAAAGATTTAAAAGGCGGTATGATTAAAAAGAAACCAATGCAAGATCATTAATGGAAAAATATACTATACAAAAATCTCCTTTTGTGGTTCCAACTACAGATGGTAAATTAATTGAAGAACATGTAGGCTTAGCTACAGATGGAAACAAAAATATAAGCATAGCTCACATGGTAGCCCCTTCAGGTTGGAGCGAGCCATTTCAAACTCCAGAATTTGATGAATACACTTACGTCATCAAGGGCAAAAAACAATTCATCATTGATGGAGAAACAGTTGTTCTTGAAGCTGGGCAGTCTATAAAAATCGATAAAAATGTTCGTGTTCAATACTCAAACCCGTTTACCGAACCTTGTGAATATATTGCGATTTGCACGCCCGCTTTTTCTATGGATTTAGTAAACAGAGAAGATTAATGAAAAAATTCTTAGGCAAAGCCATCCCAAAAATTATTGGATTTTTTCTAAACGCTTTAAGTTTTATTGCACCTAAACTGGCAGCAAAAAAGGCATTAAATTTATTCGCTACACCAAGAAAAGGGAGCATCCTTGATAATCAAAAAAAGTTTTTGAGCACCTCCACTCAAGAAGCACTGCTACTTGACGGAATTCCAATCATGAGCTATCATTGGCAAGGAAAAGGCAAAACAATTCTGTTGGCACATGGCTGGGAAAGCAATAGCTTTAGATGGCACAAACTGATAAAAGTTTTGCAAACCAACAACTTTAATATCATAGCGCTTGATGCACCAGCTCATGGCAGTACAGGAGGAAAACAATTTAATGCTGTTTTGTATGCAGAATACATAAACATAGTTGCAGAACGTTTTAAACCTGAAATAATAATCGGACATTCTGTTGGAGGTATGGCTTCGGTATTTTTTCAGGAAAAATACCAATTACCAAA
>CALDUJ010000058.1 GCA_937923735.1 uncultured Flavobacteriaceae bacterium
CTAAACGTATCAGTAGCCTGTGGCGCCTTTCTATATGAAGCAGTTAGACAACGTATCTAATCGTTATCGGATTTAAAATGATAGGTAATCTCTAAATCGTCGGGAGACTCATCAATGCGTTCGATAAAATTTCCGTCCTCGTCAAAATGTTTCATGAATTCGTCATCGTCTTCATTGTAATGTTCTTCCTCCCAAACGTACTTTTTAGGCTTAGCAATTTCTTTTCTGAAAATCACTGCAAATAACAAGCCTGTAATCATACCACTTAAATGTCCTTCCCAAGAAATACCATCCTCTATGGGCAATGTACCCCATATCATACTTCCGTACAAAAACACAACAATTAAAGACAGCGCAATGAGCCTGTAGTGCTTGGCAAATATACCCTTAAAAAAAGTGAAACTTACCAGAACATAGATTAAGCCACTAGCACCTATATGATTAGCTGGTCTACCTATAGTCCAAGTAAGTAAGCCCGAAAGTAATATTCCGAAGATGACCACCTTCCAAGCTATCTTTCTGTAGAAATAAAACAATGCTACCGACAATACAAACAAAGGAATTGTGTTGCTGTAAAGGTGATCTATACCACTATGTATAAAAGGACTAAATATAACGCCTCTTAGACCTAACAATTTTCCTGGATGTACTCCATACGAATTGAATACGAATCCAAACCGGATTTCGAACCAAAAAACTAACCAAATAAGCAACACAAAAAACAACGGGTAAGCTATTACTCCCGTTGAAAATTTAAAATGCTGCTGGTCATTCATATAATGAATTTAATTATTCTCTTGCAAAAAATCATCCATTTATGAATTTAATGAAATATTGTCACAAGCTTTCATCGTTATAGACATCATTGTTGTGGCTCATTTTGTAATTTTACGATATGAACGAGCCTTTAGCAGAACGCTTACGTCCGAGGACCCTAGAAGATTATATCAGCCAAAAACATTTGGTTGGCAAATCTGGTTCTTTAACGCAACATATAAAGCAAGGGCTTATTCCTTCAATGATTTTGTGGGGCCCACCAGGTATCGGCAAAACGACGCTGGCAAATATCATCGCTGAAGAATCCAAACGCCCATTCTACACACTAAGCGCCATCAATTCTGGGGTTAAAGATGTTCGTGATGTTATCGACAAAGCAAAACAAAGTGGTGGTTTGTTTACAACAAAAAACCCCATCTTGTTTATTGATGAGATTCATAGGTTCAGTAAGTCGCAACAAGACTCACTACTACAAGCTGTTGAGAAAGGCTGGGTAACTTTGATAGGTGCGACCACAGAAAATCCAAGCTTTGAGGTTATACCTGCATTATTATCACGCTGCCAGGTATATATTTTGAATTCTTTTGACAAAAACGATTTAGAGTCGCTTTTAAAGCGTGCTATTAAAGAAGATGAACACATTTCCAAGAAAACCATAAAACTTAAAGAAACTGATGCTCTTTTACGTCTCTCCGGTGGAGATGCACGAAAGCTCCTGAATATTTTTGAATTGATTATCAATTCAGAAAATGGAAAAACAATCACTATAACCAATGAGAATGTTTTAAAAAAAGTGCAGAACAATACAGTGCGTTATGACAAAACTGGTGAGCAACATTATGATATTATTTCTGCATTTATAAAATCTATCAGAGGTAGTGACCCAAATGCCGCAGTATATTGGTTAGCGAGAATGGTTGAAGGAGGAGAAGATGTAAAATTTATTGCTAGACGCATGCTCATTCTTGCCAGTGAAGACATCGGTAATGCAAATCCAACTGCATTAGTAATAGCAAATAGCACTTTTCAAGCGGTTTCTACAATTGGTTATCCCGAATCTCGTATTATCCTTAGCCAATGTGCTACTTACCTAGCTAGTTCCCCTAAAAGTAATGCAGCTTATGAAGCTATAGGAAAAGCTCAAAAACTTGTGAAAGAAACAGGTGATTTATCTGTACCACTATCCATTAGAAATGCACCGACTAAACTAATGAAAGAGCTTGGTTACGGCGATGATTATAAATATGCGCATAGCTATGAAGGTAATTTTGCAGCATATGAATTCTTGCCTGAAGAGATTAAAAGCACTAAACTATACGAGCCAGGAAATAATGCTCGTGAAAAAGCACAAAGAGAATTTTTAAAGCTTCGTTGGAAAGATAAGTATGGTTATTAGCTGTTAGAAGAAACTAAAATTTAATGTTTAGCACTCTCGTGCTTGTTGTACTACCCTCTCTTTCAGAAATATACCAAAAACCGTCTTCTTCGTAAACAATTGCGTTCTGGTCTTCAACAATAAATGTATTTTGTTTCCCAGTGCTATAAAGCTTCATAACTACCTTTGGTGTACTATCAACTATTTGATACCCTCCATCAATGACCTGAGCATAAAATACATTATTCGATGCCTTAACATTATTAGGCTGCTCTTCTTTTTTCTCCGCAATAGTCTCTTTAACTTCAGTAATTTCTGGCTCGATAACCTTGGTTTCAGCTTTTTTAGGCATTTCTATTTCCTTAACCGTTTTGCTCTCAGACTCAAGCTTCTCAATTTTAGCTTTTAGTCTTTCAACCTCACTATCATCTTCTTCTGATGCTACAATGACAGATTTTCTAGCTATCTCCTTAGCGGAATATTTATAATTAAGATTTTCTATTGATTTAAATGCATCCCTAAGTGCCAAATTATAAGCTCTATCATAATCCTTCTCTCGACTCTCTCCTATCTCACTTTTATACACCAATTCATTTGAGCAATCTCTTAATTCTAACTCAAGTCTTGTTTTGAACAAACTTTTATGATTTACAACACTAGCTCTTAGTGCCTTGCAAGCATCAATCTTAAGGTCTGAAGGATAACTCTCGTTTGACATTATACTTTCAAATCCATATTTATTAAACAAAAACTTTGTTAACGAGTTTAATCTATACTTATCTTCTTCACCCAAAAAATCATATTTTGCAGGTACAATAACGTATTTATAATCATTTACACTTTTTTGAGAATGTCCTAAGTTAAATCCTAAAAAAAACACTAGCATAAACACTAATACTCTACTCATCTTTATCAAATATTAAATTAAGTCCTAATTGTAAAGATACACTTTGTGTGTCAGCTAGATTTTGGAATTCCAATAAATTATCAACCATAGCATAAAAATTCATCTTACCGATGTTTGCAGAGATACCAACACCAATATTCTTGAATGAAAAAGTATCAACTGTATATGTCGCCTTAAACCGAAATTGATTAAATAACTGTCTGTAATAGTATGCAGTTAATGCTAGTTGTGGTTGTCTAGGCCTGTTTACTGCAAACAATTGTGCTCCTATGGCATTAAGATAACCTCCTTCTTCTTTAATGCAATTACATTCTTCTTCCATTTTTTTTCCAAATGCATAGCGAATCGCAGAATTGAATTTTATTGGCCTCCAAGTGGTGTAAGATGTTCTTGTTTCCTCAACATCAAATAAGTCCTCAAAATTATCTGCCACGCCTTCCCAGTAATCTTCAGCTGTTTGTCCATTTTCGGTTTCGGGAAAGACAGGATTTATTCCATCAAAAATCAATGATCCATTAAGTTCATAATTCTTGATTGTATTTGTATGCGCCAAAAAACCAATATCCTGTAAACTTGCATCAAACACTAATTGGTCTGACATTTTATAAGTAAAACCGACATCAAGTCCTAAACCATCATTACCACTAAACAAAAGCCGTTTTGCTAAAGTAGAAGAATTATTATAAGCATCAGAGCCATTATCATCTATAAAACCTGATGTTCTTAGTGCTAAGTCTAAATCAAAAACATGGTCATAAAAATTATTGTCTCCATTTCTTGTAACAAATGAGCCTCTGTTTTTAGTAGAACTAAAATTTAAAACACTAGAGTAAAATTTAACTCTAGCTCCTAAAGTTAGTTTCTTACTCACTCTCTTATTGTATCCTAAATGTAGTACAGAAATTAATTCACCGCTAAGATTTAAATCACTTAAATCAAAAACTCTATTTATGTTGCTTTGGTTTCCTTCCAATGCCAATATGGCATAATCCTTCGGAAAGTAAATAAACACATCTGTTTCTTGATACATACCAAAAGAAATATATTCATTACTGTCAAAAGATGGTCCAAATGAAAATCCACCGGAGAAAATCTCTAATTGTTGGTTGACGGCAAAATAGTCGGTGTCTTTCATTCCATTAATTGCTGTTCTTAGTTTTTGATTAAAATCCCTACCATCGTCAGCAAACACATCATAAACCGTAGTGCTAGAAGTTCCAAAATTTGCATGAATATGAGATAGTAGTGGAATCCCCACATACCAGTCATTATTTACATTAGCACCAGGATTTATTAATAAGGATTGTGGAATCTCTTCAAAACCATAGAGCAATTGCTTGTTCTGAGAATAGGTAATGCAGGAAAACAATAGGATTATTTGGAGAATCCTCTTCATTCATCAGGTGTAATCAAATCGATATAAAATGCTGCTTTGGATCTTAGCTTAAGATTTCCGGGGCTATTTTCATCAAGTATTGATCCATCATCACTTGCTTGCATTGTAAATGTAAAAAGTAGCTTTGTGGTAGCAGTTAAATCTGCTATAGCATCATTTTCAAAAATTTCTTCAGTAATACTTATAATCTCCTGATTTGTTTCTGACGCCTCTACTCCAAATTCAATGAGGTGTTGTAATTCATCATTATCGTCTAGGAATTGTATTTCGGCATCAAAAGCACGATTAATACTATTGGTAGTCTCAAATAAAAACTCTGCTCTTCTTAAATTATCTACTACAAAATCATCATTAAAAATTTCTACCCTTACAGAATCTCTTATGATGCTCTGCTCTATACCACTATCAACAAACCTGTTAGCAGGCTCATTAAAGCGAATTAAACTGACTTCTAACGCTGGCGTTACGGTTAGGTCTTCCACTTGCTCGAAGTCTACGTCTTTAACGCAAGACATCGAAACCATTATAGGAATTAATAAAGTACCGAGTCTTAGAAAAAGTCTTAACATAATTTTAAAGGCTTAAGAAGTAAACGGCGGTAAACTAGTAGATATTGTTTAGAAGTACTGCTTTAGTTCCAAAAGATCGTCAACCTGCTTGATGCTTGAATCTAAATCTTCTTTATGGTAATTATAACAAATAGCTTCAAATCCGTAATCTAAAGCCCCAAGAATGTCTGCTTCATAATTATCACCTATCATAATACTAGTATCCTTTTTGGCCTCAGAGAGTTTAAAAGCGTGACTAAATATTTTTGGATTTGGTTTTTTAACACCTACCATTTCAGAATCAGTTATGGTATCGAAATAATGAAGAATATTCGAACTCTTCATTTTACGTTTTTGCACTTCTTGAAATCCATTAGTAATGATATGGAGTTTATAGTTTGGACTCAAATAATCTAGTAATTCTACAGTGCCATCTAATAGATAATCGAATGAAGCAAGATGTTCTATATAATCAATAGATAGTTTATTTATCATGTTAGGCTCTACAGTTATATCTAATTCATTAAATACATCATTTAATCTTGCAAAACGAAGCGATTCTTTATCAATTTTATTTTCGCGATATAGTTTCCAGTATTCAAGATTCTTAGGGATATAGATTTTTAAAAACTCATCAAGATTCACATTAATGCTATTGATTTTAAAAATCTTATCAAATGTTAATTCAGAATTCTTGTCGAAATCCCAAAGAGTGTGATCTAAGTCAAAAAAAATGTCTGTTATGTGTTCAAGCTTCATTTTGCGAATCTATTATAATGTTAAATAAGTCTTTAAAACCCTCCCATTTTGGCTCATCTGAAAAAGTGTAGTTATGAAAAACAGGTGTAAAGGTTCCATTCACCTTTTTCACCTCGTTTATAACCTCTTTCAAAGTTTGCTTTTTATCCAGCAATGAATTATGCTTCAATAGAGCTGAGTCAATGACATGAAAAGTGTTTAAAAGCAATGGCGTTTGGGATTCAAAATCTATGTCGTAAAACAAAAAAGGAGTGCAAGTTCCAGCTCTGAACCCTATAGTGTCTATATAGCCCATTGTGTAATCTTCCTTAATCTCCAATTCCACTAAATTTCTATATGATTCTGGAATATTTATTTTTGAAAACGAATGCCTCGAACTCTCCAATGGCGTATTGATTACGTCCTCTATGATTTTCTTCTCTTCCTTTAATAACTCGAGACTTTCCAGAGCAAAAAAGGAAACTTTTAATCCAACTTTGCAATAATCTGCTACAGATTTGATAAGAGAAATGAAGTTCTTTTTCTGAATATTAATATTCTTATCATAGGTTGAGTAACTTCCAATCAAGAAAAACACGATAAATTTATTACCACTTTGCTTTTGCCTATTAATGATATAGCTAAAAGTATTATAAGGATCTTTTTTTAAACCAAACAACACAGAATAACGTTCATACAATCTCCTAAATTTTAACCTCCCCAAATCAAATAACGTCCCTCCAATAGTCCTCATTATACCTTTTTGCTTATAATCATAAGCCATCGGCACATCAATAATAGGCTTAATTTGATAGCTACGCTTTACGGGAACAAAATCAGGGTAAAAAGAGCGTAAAACAGTCAGGAATCTATTAGCCCAGATATCTACTACAGGCTGTTGTAAAAAACCATGTTTGTAAGCCAAGCTTTCTTCTGCAATAAAGCGTCCATAATTGTCTTGAACATGTGGCAAATACTCTTCATATCGTGAAAGAAGGTAAAAGGAAGCTGAAAAAATATCGTAGGGTAAGTGACTCTTATCTCCTGCTGTAAAAAAACACTTTGTATCTCCCCAATCGTGAACATTAATAGTTAAAAAAGCCAACCCTTGTTCGTGCAACAAATCATGACTTCTGACAAACAATTCTTTCGCCAAAGGTTGCTTTGCATAGGACATCTTAAGTCCATCATGGGCTATAAACTCTTCTATTTTACTTGTAAAACCAACTGGAATTCCTAAGATACGTGTGCAAATCTGCTTAAAGGTATATTTAACTCGTGGTGTTATTTTATGTGTATAGACCAGTAACATTATAATATATTCTTATCAGCGAAACTAAAATAATCTGCTTCTGTTACTATAATATGGTCAAGTACTTTTATATCTAAGCTTTCTCCTGCAATTTTCAATTTATTGGTTAGTTGTTTGTCTGCTGTACTTGGTTTTAATGTTCCTGATGGATGGTTATGTACTAAAACCAAACCTACTGCACCAAATTCAATTGCATTTTTCATCACCAATCTAACATCGACTAGAGTCCCAGTTATTCCACCTTTACTTAGCTGATTTTTTTGAATGACCTTGTTACTATTATTTAAATAAATAATCCAAAATTCCTCATGCGGCAATTCGCCTAAAATGGGTTGCATGAGTTCAAATACAGACCTGCTGGATGTAATTTTATCCTTTTCCAAAGCTTCTTCACCTCTGCGCCGTCTTCCTAATTCCATAGCAGCAGCAATAGTTATTGCCTTTGCTTCGCCAATACCCTTGAATTCCATAAGTTGTTTGATGGATAACTTTCCTAGGTCGGTAAGGTTATTGTTGGCAGAAGCTAATATACGCTTACAAAGTTCAACGGCACTTTCATCTCTACTGCCTGACCCAATTAAAATAGCTACTAACTCCGCATCACTTAAAGCTGCCTTGCCTTTATCTCGTAATTTCTCGCGAGGTTGATCGTCTTGAGACCAATTTTTAATAGAAAATGAAGTTGGTTTTTCCGCCATTGATGGGTTTTGCATAAAGATAGAAAACTAACAAAAGAAATTGTAATTTTAAAACATTATCTAAAACATCAAAAATGAAATCGATTCTTAACGAAACCACATATAACAAAATACAAGAACGTCTTGCAAAACTTACAGAAAACTCTAAACCGCGATGGGGAAAAATGGATGCGGCACAGATGGCTTGGCATTGCCAACCAGCTCTTAACATTATGTTGAAAAAAGATACTTATGGATTAAAACCGAACTGGTTTGTAAAACTGTTCTTTAAAAAATCCATGTATAACGACAAACCTTGGGGTAAAAATCTACCCACGGCCAAAGTCATGAAAGCAACTGAACCAAGAAATTTTAATGAGGAAATTGGCAAATTAAAAGCTGTGTTGAATGAACTTGGAGAACAACGCAATAAACAAGGTTGGGGTGAACACCCTGGTTTTGGACATTTTACGGATGAACAATGGGGACAAATGCAATACAAACATTTAGACCACCATTTAAGACAGTTTGGAGTTTAATTAAAAACGTTGTAACATACATTTCTATGAAATCACTTTTCTCTTTTACCACTAATATTACTTTAGCATTTATTTTTGCCACCATGTTATCCTGTTCGGATAATAAATCATCAAATTCTGATGACAGTATGGGTGGTACTGATGATGACCCTATACCATCTGAAAATATTGATATTCCAGGTTCAATTAGGAATATATCCTCCGTGGATCTCGTAGCTGAAATGGGCGTTGGATGGAATCTAGGAAACAGTCTAGATGTTGAATCAACAGACAAAACCGCTTGGGGTAATCCGCTACCGTCTCAACAAATAATAAACACCGTATACGACATGGGTTTCAGAACCTTAAGAGTTCCTGTTACTTGGAGATTTCACCAACAGAGCACGGTTCCTTACACCATAGACGAAAATTATCTAACTACTGTGCAAGAAACCGTGAACTATGGTATAACTAAAGGCATGCATGTGATATTAAATTTACATCACGATAATACATGGGTTCGTCCTACGGCTCAAGACGCACCTCAAGTAAAACAGCGTTTAGAAAGCTTATGGACTCAAATAGCCGAAAGATTCAAAGCTTATGGTGACAAACTCATTTTTGAAACTATGAATGAGAACAGACTGCTAAATTCTCCCGAAGAATGGAGCGGCGGAACAGCAGAAGGAAGATCTATTGTTAACGAATATCATCTCACTGCTCTAAATGCCATTCGTAATACCGGCGGAAATAATACAGGTCGTCATATTATGATAAGCACCTATGCGGCAAGTACTGTACCAGCAGCAATGAATGATTTGGAAATTCCGAATAATGATGCTCGCATCATTATTTCATTACACACCTATTTTCCGTGGGAATTTGCTGGTTTAGAAGGAGGCACTGCCGAATGGGGCACAGAACTAGAGAAAGCTGAATTAGTAGCAGAAATGGACAGGATTCGCGATAAATGGGTAGTCCAAGAGCAACGATCAGTTATATTAGGCGAATGGGGTGCTGTTGACAGAAATAATATTCAAGCCCGTGAAGATTATTACCAATTTTATGTAGATAAAAGTACAGAACGAGGCTTACTACCAATTGTTTGGGATGATGGTGGTAACTTTAGGTTGTTAGACCGAAATAACCTTTCATGGCATTTTGAGTCTCTAGCACAGGCTATTATTGATGCGGGGAATTAAATGAACTCGAAAAAATAATATTTAAGTTTATTGAAGTTAAAAAATTTAACACCTATTTTTCACTTTTTTGCTGTTCTAATTACAATAGTAGCATTTAACCTTATTCTTGATTTTCATCTTAGAGGACACAAATTTAGCAGCACAGATTTTTCTCCTAACTCAGGTTTAAAAATAGTTTTAGTATTTGCTATTTTATCCTTTTGTATCGGTACAATAAGCACTTTCATTCTTATTGCTAAATGGACAATTAATCAGACACTTGAATATTATTTAGTTGGATTTATTATCTGTCAAATCTGTTTGATAATAGGAAACATTCTATTATTTTTTTAAAAGCAGTACATTTTTAAATTAAACCTTTAACCTCTCCAAAATCCAAACCTCCATAATTACCTGAACTCATCAATAACAATGCTTTATTATTAAAATCCTGTGAGAACAGAAATTCTTTAAAATCTTCTGGGTTGGTATAAATAACTAAATCATCGCGCTCAAAGGCATTGGCAATTTGTTCGTGTGTTACCTCTTCTAACTTCTTAATTTGCACAGCATGTGGGGAATAAAAAACAACCGCTGTATCTGCTGCATCTAAAGCTCCTTTATATTCTTTTAAAAATTCCGCATTTAAGCTGCTATATGTATGCAGTTCTAAGCAAGCTACTAAAGTTCTATTTTCGTATTGCTCCTTTACCGCTTTTGTTGTTGCAGACACTTTACTGGGTGAATGTGCGAAATCTTTATACACAACGCTATTACTACTCTCAGCAATTTTTTCTAAACGTTTGCTGGCACCTTTAAAGGTTGCGATAGCTTCGTAAAAATCATCCTCATCCACACCCATATTCTGGCAAATCCATTTGGCACCTGCTAAGTTATTAAGGTTGTGTTTTCCAAAGACTTCTATTGGCATCTGTCCTTCAGGAGTTTCGAGCATAGTTTGCCCGTCTTCAACCAAATACTCTGGAGTTTGGTAAGGGAGTTTTCTAATAGAATTCTCAGACCCTTCGACAACTCGCTTTACTTCATTGTCTTCAATATTGTAAGTTATGCTTCCTCCCTTCACAATACTATCTACAAATATGCTGAACTGCTCTACATAGTTTTCGTAGGTTGGAAATACGTTAATATGATCCCAAGCAATCCCGCTTAACAAAGCAATATTGGGTTTGTACAAATGGAATTTAGGTCGTCTATCTATCGGCGAACTCAAGTATTCATCTCCTTCTAATACAATAAAATCATTGTCCTCTGTGAGTTTCACCATCACATCAAAACCTTCCAATTGCGCGCCAACCATATAATCCACATCCCTATCATGATAATGCATTACATGTAGAATCATAGAGGTAATTGTAGTTTTGCCATGGCTTCCCCCAATTACTACTCTGGTTTTATGCTTACTTTGTTCGTATAAAAATTCAGGGTAACTGTAAATCGTGAGTCCTAATTCTTGAGCCTTCAGTAATTCTGGATTATCTTCTTTAGCGTGCATCCCAAGAACAATGGCGTCTAAATCAGGAGTAATTTTTTCTTGAAACCAACCAAAAGTTTCTGGTAATAATCCTTTAGCTTCTAATCTCGATTTGGACGGGTCGTGAATGGTATCATCGCTTCCTGTAACCTTATATCCCTTATTATGCAATGCAATAGCGAGGTTGTGCATAGCAGATCCGCCAATAGCAATAAAATGTACGTTCATAAAAATCGAAAATTGAATTTCAAAGATACTTATTGAATATGGAAGTTGCTAAGTACTTAGAGTAGTTTTTACAATTCTGGATTTGTAGCTAGACTATTGAATAACTTTGCTTTAGTTGTAAAGTACTTATTCTGAAGCGAAATAGCTTTTAATTGCCCATCTATAAGTTTAGATTCTCTAGAATTCACCAAGAACAAAGAACTTTCCCCTAACTGAAATTTTCGCTCTTCAGCTCTTAACATCTCTCTATAATCCGATACCATCTGCGCTGTTACACTATTTTGAATAACATAAGAATCCAACTCTTGTTTTACAGCTTCAATCTTATTTGATAAACTAACACGCGTTGCATCTATTTGGTATTCAATGTCTTGCATTTTCAATTTCGCAAGCTTTAAATCACCTCTCTCCTTGCGCAAAAACAAAGGCATGCTAAAATTCAATCCTGCTTTGTATTCGCCAGTATTGAACGATCTTGCGATTTCTGGAGTCGTACTCAAGAAATTGTATTGTATATCCACTTGCGGAAGTAATCTGTTTGCTTTTAACCGCTTATCAACTCCCAAGTATTGAAGCTTATAATCTAATGACAAAATTTTTGGGTGTGCATCGAGCTCAAACTCGTTTTGTCTTAAAACTGATGTATTAAATGTAGTATCTATAGCCTCTTCGCTATTTATATCTGGAATGATATCATCCTGTAATTCGACAGGCATATTGTTATCTAACCATAAATAATTTGACAACTCCAAAGAAGCTTTAATCAGTTTTACTTTTGTTTGCTCGTAATTAAGTTTTCTGTCATTTACGGCTATCCTTGCTTCAATAGAATCAATTGCAGCTCTCTCGCCAACTTCTACACCTCGTTTTACACCCCTAAAACGCTGCTCCGCATTGACTAAAAAATTCTGGAACAGTTGATTTTCGTTATACGCTTGTAGCCATTTAAAGTAAACAACAGATGCATCAAACAAAATTGTATTCACTAGCAAATCTCGATCTGCTTTAGCTTGCTCTCTAAATAATTTAGCTTGCTTTACAGCAGCCATTCTATCATTTATCAATAAACCACGAGCAGCCGAAAAACTTATCCCAGCATTATATAATCCATCCAATGGAAGACTTGCTTCAGGATTGAGGAAATCACCTGTGTTTTCTTCAAAATTTGCTTTTAATTCGATTCCATACCAAGTTGGTACCTTAAAAGTGGCGTTAAGTTTGTCGAAATATTCGGTGGATTTAAACTTCTTACGGTCGTAATCCACTTCTATTTTGGGATCGAAGGCACCACGAGATTTCATAAGTTTCGCCTGACTTTCATCAATTACCAATTGAGCCTGTTTTACTATTGGATGAAATTTCTTGACATATCCCAAATACTCATCAAAACGAAGCACTTTTGAAGATGTAAGTTCCTGAGAGCATATAGATCCAGTAACAAAAAGAAAAAGAATAGTTAATGCGTTTTTCATCTACTTATTTTTTAGTCTTTTTAGACACTTTTGAATCTCCCTCTGGCTGGTAATAGTTTGGAGGGAATCCATTTAACTGACGCCACAATTCGAACCAAATAGGCACATCTTCCAACAAAGCCAATGTTAGCGCTCCCGACCCAGCACGAATATCTTTAGGCCAAGGATGGTCCTCTCCGTCTGGTGCCAACAGTACTCTAAACTTACCGTTAGGGCTAATAAAATTCTCAACAGCTACTACTTCCGCTCCGTAAGTACCATAAGATATATTAGGCCACCCACTAAATACGATTGCTGGCCAACCATCAAACTGCACACGTACTTTTTCCCCAACATGAATAAGTGGTAAATCAATTGGCTCAACATAAGTCTCTACAGCCAAATCTACCTCTGCAGGCATAATCCCCACAAGTGCTTCTCCTTCCTTAAATGTTTGTCCTATTCCCGCACGTAAAGCTTTGTTAATGTAACCGTCATATGGTGCTGTTATGTATAAAAGGCTATTACGCATTTTATAGTTGGCATACTCATTGTCAAGTTTTGTTACTTGTGCTTCGGTGTCAAACTGACTGGATTGCGCCGAAAATTTATCGCTTTGCGCCTTTGATATCTTATCTGCATATTCAGCTTGAATTCTTGAAATCTCAACTTTTGAATTAATCACTTCATTTTTACTAGCTAATAATTTAGCTTCTTGAGAGATTAATTTAGCCTGAGTTTCTTGAAGTTTCACACGGGCATCTTCCACATTTTTCAAAGCAGCAAATCCATCCTTATAAAGAGTATCAGCACGATTGTACTTCGTTTGCGCAATATTGATATTAACCTTAGCAGCCTCATAATCTATGCTATCGCTTTGCACTTTTAGCTTCGATTGTAAAATCTTATTGCGCGCTTGCTCTAATTTTAATCGACGCTCATTCACCAGAGCATTAATTCTTATGTCTTGAGCTTTCACTTTACCTTGATAAGACTCAACAGACAATGCCTTAGCGTCTCTTTGCAAACCTGTTCGCGCAACTAAATTTGGGTCAAAATACTCGCTCTTGACCTCAGAAATCTGGATTATGGTATCCCCCTTGAACACAAAATCTCCTTCTTTAACATGCCATTTTTCTATACGTCCAGGAATTGGAGACTGAATAGTTTGTGGACGCTGATCTGGTGTTAAGGTCGTTACATTTCCCCTACCCGTTATATTCTGAGTCCAAGGCAGAAATAAGATAATGAATCCGATAATCGCAAAAGCTCCTAAAAACCGATTAAAATACTTGTAATACCTTTTATGGAATACACGCCTTCCCGATTTAGAATCTGTAATATCTACGGATTTATTTAATTGATTATGAGATATATTTAACATGTCTTTTCTTTAAATTATTTCACCATTTTGTAATGTAATCACCTGTGTACATTTCTCTGACCACTTCTCGTTTGTACTTACTACCACCAATGCCCATGGATTAGATACATCGGTTAGGAAGTCAATTATATCTAGAGCCTCTTCGTCCTCGAAATGCTCAAGTGGATCTTCAAGAATCAATAATTTTGGTTGGTCTACTATAGCTCTTGCCAACACTATTTTCTTTACTACTGTAAAAGAGGTTCTCTTACCTTCTGGGTATAAGATTGTATCCAGACCTTTCGGGCTTTCTTTTATGAATTGCGTTAAACCTACTTTTTTGGCTGCCCAAAGCAGTTGATCTTCTGTAACATCTTTATTACCAAATGCAATATTTTCCCTGATTGTTCCTTCAAAAGGAGATTCATCAGCTAGAGACATACCTAAATGCGCCCTATAATAATTAAGGTTTAAGGTGTTTATATTATTATCATTTATAAATACCTGACCTTTTGATGGCTCTATGATTCCTGACATAAGACGCAACAAGGTTGATTTCCCTGAACCACTCTCTCCCTTGATTAACACCCGGCTCTTTGATTGAATTTTGAGAGATATATTCTTTAATATATGCTGTTCTCTATCTGGAACTTCGTAATCTACTTTATCCAATTGCAAGTCTAAATCCCCCGAAAAATTAGGCTTAGTTCCAGTTTGGCTCTCTAACTCCTTATCTACTACTTGTCCCATTTTCTCTAGTGAGGTTAGGACATCATAAAAAGGTTCTAACCCAAGAATCAGTTTTTCTACAGAACCAATAACCAATAAAATGATGATTTCTGCTGCTACAAACTGACCAATATTCATTTCCTGATTTAATACCAATAACCCACCGATAAGTAGTAAACCTCCAGTGACTAACACTTTAAATCCAATCATCTGAATGAATTGCAATACCAAGACATTAAAATGACCTTCTCTAGCTTGCAAATAATCGTCCACTAAATCATCATTCTTATTTAGTGCTAAGCTCGTTTTACCAGACAACTTAAAACTAACAACTGCTCTAGCAACTTCCTGAATCCAATGCGCAACTTTGTATTTATGCTTAGACTCTTGTAGACTGGTTTCCATTCCTCGTTGAGCTGTAAACTTAAAAACCACATAAATTAGAAGTAGTAAAAGAATACCAAAAGCGATAAAAAATGGATGATACAAGGAAAGCAGAATCAACGCAAAAACAATTTGCAATACAGCGGCTGGAACATCTACCAGAATCTTTGCCAAGCCTTTCTGAATAGTAAGTGTATCGAAAAAACGATTGGCCAACTCAGGCGGGTAATAATGACGCAATTCTTGCATTTTTATCTTAGGAAAACGGTAAGTAAACTCAAACGACGCTCTTGTAAAAATGCGCTGTTGAATGGTTTCTATAATACGCATTTGCATAAGCTGCAATATCCCGACAAAAGAGACCCCTAGGGTAACTAAAACCACTAAAACAATCCAAGACGTACTTACTTGCGCACCCTGAATCAAGTTAATAATAGCTTGTATTCCCAAAGGCAAGGTTAAAGCTACTAATCCTGAAAAAACAGCATAGTAGAGCACTTGCTTTACTGCTTTTCTTTCCAATTTTAAAAGCCCTACAAAACGTTGCCAAGGAGACATAATTTCTTTGATATTTGACATTAGATTATACTTTTTTAATTGCGTTAAAAACTAAATTTTGGAAAAAATCTGTTGGTGTTGTAGATGTATCGCAATCTGTAATAGACTTAAAATGATCTTTCAGAAAATGTTGATGCAAAGCCCCTTCCACTACCGTACTAGATAAGCTCAAACTATAATTATATTCAGGGTTTACGTTAGAAATCATTTCCTTTAATCGTAAAACTAATTGTTTGTATATCCTGAAATAACCTTCTTGGTTTTCAGTATCAACATCCTTAGTCATGTAGGATTTTGATGACTCATTAATAATAATTTTATTAAGTACAATTTCATTTACATGAGAAAATGCTGTGTCTTCCTTTGTTTCTCGGGTTACTATCTCAATAGCCCTCTCCAACTTCTCATTAATATCTGAAATGCTATGTGTTGCAAAAACTAATTGATACTCAACCCAAGCCCAATACCATGATGTTAAATACACTAAAAGTTTGTGCTTGCTTTCAAAGTACCTATAAATTGAACTCTCATTTGAACCAATTCTAGCTCCAAGCTTTTTAAAGGTAAATGCATCAAACCCAATTTCATCAATTAATAAAATACTGTGTTCTATGATTCTCTTGCCCAAATTAGATGATTGAGGGTCTTTTAAGAAAATATTCTCAGGCACCGAAATCTTTAGATTTGAAAGTAAATTAATCATTTTAAATTATTTTGATTGCAAATATAATAGTAATACTATTAATTTTGAAAGTTTAACATTTATTTATAAGTTTTGTTTAACGACAAAACCTGTCTAAAAACTTAAGAGAGAATAGTGGTTATAGAGAAAGAATCTGTTCTTTCTCCTTCTTGAAGACATTTATTTTTGGAAGACCCGCAATGGCCTTATCTATCCATTTAGTGGCTTCTTCCTTTTGTTTTTTGTGCTTGTAGATTTGGGCTAGTCGATAGTAAACCCATGGCTTTGGGACACCATCAACTGCCGTGTAGTTTTCTAAGTACACCTTTAAACAATGTTCACCTTTATCGAGCTCGACATTGTATTCAGCTGCTACTTTTCCAATTTGGTAGTGTAAACCGTTTCGTTTATGCTTGACTTGAGCTTTTTCGATATTAGCAATAGCCTTTTCAGGTTCTTTGGCTGTTTTCTCATAAAAATCTGTGAGCTTCTGATAGCAGGTTACCGAACCCCCAATATCTATAGCCTGTTTGTAATAACGCTCAGCATCTTCTGGTCTATCACTATATTCGGCTATATAACCTTTAGACAAATACCCATCAACCATGGATAATTCTTCTAACTGGTTTGCATACTTTAATGCCTTTTTTTCTGTACCTCCCAAAATTGCTGGTACGGAAATATTAAATTCAACTAATGCCCAACGCACATCTATATGGTTAGGATCTAGCTCTGCAGCTTTTTCAAAAGCTTCACGGATATCTCCTATATAACCCACAGCTCTTATTTTACTAATAGACAAAACCTTCATACCTAGTGAACCTCCATATTTATAATGGTAATTCGCATTATTCGGTTCTTTATCCCTCAAAGATTTATAGGTTTCAATAGCATCGTCCCACCTTTTCTGATGACCATAAGCATCTCCTAATAATTCTATTCCCTTTTTATCATTAGGATTTTCTTTAAGATAGATGTTGATTATATTCTCAGCCTTACTAAATTTCTTTTGTTTGAAAAGAAGTTCAACATCATCAATCGAATTCTGACCTAGCACGAAGACAGGGAAAAACAATAAGAAAAATACGATTCTATTCATCTGAAAATAATAACGATGCAAAGCTAAATTAATTTTATCTTTATTCTCAAACATAGTGCCAAGTACTTCTCAAAAATAAAGGCTGTAATTAGGCACAATAATTGTTCAAATTAATTGAATCCCGATTATCGGGTCATCTTTGCAAGATTCATACCAAATGAATTATGGTGTTTACTCATTTAAAAACACCATTCACTCATTTTAGATTGCTCAAATATAGGTTATAGTCCATATTTGAGAATAAATTAAAAATTATGACTAAATACATATCAATTTTCATATTAATGGTATTATTCTCAAATTCATCTTCCGCTCAAGATTTTAATAATTACGAAAAACAGTGGCAAGAGGTTTTGAAATTGGAGAAAGAAGGCCTCACAAAGTCTGCTTCGGAAGCTGTCGCCAAACTCAAGATTAGAGCTCAAGCTGACAACAATTCGGTGCAAATGGTTAAAGTATTAATGTTTGAAAGCAAATATGCTTTAACGTTAGAAGAAGATGCACAGCTAAAGATTATAAGCGACTTTAAATCTGAAATTGCTAAAAGTGAATTCCCTACCAAGAATCTTCTGGAAAATGTTCTAGCGAATTTGTATTGGCAATATTTCCAGCAAAATAGATGGCAATTTTATAATCGAACGAATACAGAATCGAAAGTTGACGTTGAAGACTTTCGCGTATGGGATTTACAAACATTGTTTAATGAAATCCATTTGCATTATAAAAATTCTTTGAAAAATGGATTGATGGCTCAGCAAACACCGCTTGAGAAGTTTGATGATATTTTACATGTCCAGAAAGGTTCAAAAATATTTAGACCTACACTGTTTGATTTCTTAAATCATAATGCCTTACAGTTCTATAAGACACCTGAAAACCAGATTACTAAACCCGCTTATAAATTCGAGATTAGTGATGAAGCGCATTTAAGTGATGCCATAGCTTTTTCAAAATTAAAAATTGAATCCAAAGACACGACCTCGCTGCAATTAAATGCATTGAAAATATATCAGGATTTAATTCAGTTTCATTTATTGGATGGTTCTCAAAAAGCACTTGCAAATGTTAATCTTGAACGCCTCCTTTATGTGAAACATAATGCAACGTTTAAAAATAAAAACGCTCTGCTTTTAAAGGCGTTAAAAACTGAATCAGATTTACATCCAAATGATGATATTTCTGCTTTATACGATTACGAAATTGCCAATATTTATAATCAGGAAGGTCAAGCATACAACCATCTGACTAATGCAGAACCCCGTTGGAAAATAAAAGATGCGCTGGAAATCTGCAATACCGTTATAGCCAAATACCCAAAAAGTAAAGGTGCAGAAAAGTGCGCGATTCTTAAAAATGGTATACTCAACAAAACGCTTAACATAACCAATGAAGAGTTTGTGCCTATTAATAAAGAATCCAAAATACTGGTCAGTTACAAGAATTTTGATCAATTACATTTCAAGCTATTTCCACTTACCAATAATCAATTAGAGAAGCTTCAAAAAACATATAGAAAAGAAGACCAAATCAATTTTATTAGCAAGTTAGATGCTTCAAAAAAATGGTCTGAAATACTTAAAGATGAACATGATTATCAGCAACATTCTACTGAAATTGTCATTCCTAAATTGGCTAATGGTCATTATATAATCTATGCTTCACCATCAGAAAACGACGCTAATATATTCTCTTTCGGTTTAGTACAAGCAACTAATTTTGCCTTAGTTGAACGTAAGGAAAACGGCGCCCAAACCTATCAAGTCATTAATAGAGCTAACGGGCAACCAATCTCAGGAGTAACTGTTAATTTTAAGAACAAAAAACAGCGTTATGAAGACGACAGAAACCTCAACAAAACGCTTAAAACAGATGATAAAGGTCAAGTAACACTTAATACAACATCTAATCATAACAATGTTGAAATAACAGTTTCCAAAGGGAAAGAAAAAGCCTACTTTAATAACTACTACTTCAATGGTCGTTATTACGGAAACAACAAAGAACAAACTAGGTATACTGCCTTTTTGTTTACCGACCGTAGCATTTACAGGCCAGGACAAACTGTTTATTTTAAAGGTATTGGAATTTCGCAAGCGGGAACAAATTCTGAATTATTAACCGACACGGCATTAACTGTTACACTCAGAGAT
>CALDUJ010000059.1 GCA_937923735.1 uncultured Flavobacteriaceae bacterium
TAGAGGAGATTCTCACGGACCATGCATTTTGCGAGCAAAAGGCAGCTAGCACAGCTATGTCATTAATTGTCAGTTTCCCTGAATATACAGAACTAGTTCAAGAAATGATTGCTTTGGTTAAAGAAGAAATTAGTCATTTTAAGATGGTTCATGATAAAATACTCGAAAGAGGCTGGGTATTGGGTAGAGACCGTAAGGATGCTTATGTAAACAAGCTTGTAACGTTCTTTCCAAAAGGCGGAAGCAGAACAACGCAATTAGTGCATAGACTATTATATGCCGCGCTGATTGAAGCAAGAAGCTGTGAGCGTTTTAGATTATTATCTGAAGAACTAGAAGATGAAGAGCTATCGCAGTTTTATCATAAACTTATGGTCAGTGAAGCTAATCATTATACTATGTTTCTAGGATTTGCAAGGCAATATGGAGACAGAAAAGAGGTGGATACAAAATGGCAAAAACTTCTTGATTATGAAGCTCAGATTATGAAAGACTTAAGTAAATCTGAGACTATTCATGGGTAGTTTTTGTTGATTTTTCAATCCCTTCCGTTTTTTGAATTTCTTTATTGAAATTCAAAAACCACCTTCCCTTAACCAAGGGAAGGAGCTCTTTAAACTATAACCAGTTATTGTTTCACAATTAAACCATTTTCCCAAATACCAGATTGCGAGGTACCATCTTGATAGGTGTATGTCCCCTGACCTTCCATTTCGCCATAAGACCACATACCATCGTATTTTTCTCCATTTTTATAAATGAACTTCCCTTTGCCATGTCGTAGGTTATTTTCGTAGTTGCCTATGTACATATCACCAGCAAAATGCTTCCAAGTGCCTTGACCATGCTTCTTATTATTTCTCCAGTTGCCTTTGTAAGTTGTTTTGTTTGCATATACTATCACACCATATCCTTCAGCCATATTGTCGACAAACTCTCCAGTATAAATATCTCCATTTGCCATAACCAGCTTACCTTGACCGTTTTTCTTGTTGTCTTTATAAAAACCTGTATAGATACTTCCATCGCCTCTGTAATGAGTTCCTTTACCACTCATCTTAGCCTCTTTCCAAGCTCCATAATAGTAGTCACCATTTTTCCAAACATACTTGCCTAACCCATCATCGCAATCACCCGAAATACAACCGTAACCAGAATCTGAAGTATCAAAATCATCTTCCTGAGCATATGTAGCCGTCATAAACAATAAAGCAAAAAACAATAAGTACTGTTTCATAGTGTGTTTTATTTCTCAATAAGCAAATAGAATGCCAAAGCTATTCAAGGATTTTACTAGAGACCGTTTCATAATAAAGGCTTTTTATAATACCGTCTGCCAAACCTATTTTTGGCACATATATATACTTAGCATTACTCCACTTCATGGCCGACAAATAAATCCTTGTTGCTGGAATAATAACATCCGCTCTATCTTGATTCAGGTCTAATTCGGTGATTCTTTCTTCATAAGAATAAGAATTTAATTTATTGTAGTATGACGTTAAGTAAAAATACGTTAATGGCTTACCCATAGCCTTTCCTGAAATCTTGAATATTTTGTTGATGTTACCCCCAGAACCAATTATATCTACAGAATGATATTCTTTAGTGCTGGATTTTATCCATGCTTCCAGTTCTCTCCATGTTTCATTTTTTACAATATCATTTAATAATCGTACAGTACCAATTTTGAAAGATTTTGAAGCCATCTGCTCTCCTAAATGAAAAATAGTAAATTCCGTACTACCACCACCAACATCCACATAGAGGTAGGTTTTAGTATTATCGATATAAGCTTGCAAATCTGTAGCTGCAATGATTGCCGCTTCTTCCTCACCTCCAATGATATCGATATTTATATTGCATTCTTGTGCAATCATATCTGCCACTTTCCTACCATTATTAGCTTCCCTCATAGCAGATGTCGCACAAGCCTTGTATTTAGAAACATGGTGAGACTTCATTAACAGATTGAATGCCAACATCGTGTCTTTCATTCGCTGAATATTTGATGTCGATATTTTTCCTTTGAGAAATACGTCAGCTCCAAGTCTTATTGGTACACGTACTAAGGAGCTTTTCTTAAATCGAACTGGTTTTCCTTTTTCTTGTATAATATTTGAAATAAGTAAACGTACAGCATTGGAACCGATATCAATAGCAGCATATTTTTTAATATCTATCATATCGACACTTCCAGTTTTTTCAAGTAGTAATCGTAAGTAGCATATTGCGAGCGCACCTTTTTGCTATTATTTCTTCTATATTCATTAGGATTATCAGAGTTAAGCATTCTAGCCTTAACATTATCACTCCAACAAATTTCGAAGGTGTCAATTAATTCTTTCTTAATGTCTTGATCATAAATTGGGCAAGTTACTTCAACCCTATTTTCGATATTTCTTGTCATCCAATCTGCTGAGGCAATAAAGACTTTTGGACTGTTATCGTTACAGAAAATAAATAACCTAGTATGCTCCAAGAATTTATCTACGATGCTTACCACCTCTATATTTTCGCTCATACCTTTTACTTCCGGAATAAGACAGCAAATACCTCTGACTATCATCTGAATCTTAACACCAGCATTACTAGCTTCATAAAGCTTGTCTATCATTCTGTAATTTGAAATACTATTCATTTTAAGCTTAATGTAAGCTGGTTTACCCTGCTTTACATTCTCTATCTCAATGTCTATAAGTCTGTTAAGCGATGTTTCCGTATAATGCGGAGAGGTTATTATGTGCTTATATCTATAAATCTTATAATTAATTTCAAAAAAATTAAAAACCTTATTCAGGTCTTTAAGAATCTTCTGATTCGCTGTAAATAGTGTGTAATCTGTATAGATTCTTGCTGTAGATTCATTAAAATTTCCAGTACTTATAAATCCATAACGCTTTATCTTTTTGTCCTCAAAACGTTCAATGACACACATTTTACTATGCACCTTAAGACCTGGCACACCAAAAATAAGGTTAACACCTTCATCTTCCATTTGTCCAGCATAATTGATATTGGCCTGTTCATCGAAACGCGCTCTTAACTCTATAGACACTGTTACCTTTTTTCCGTTTTTTGCAGCATTTATTAAAGAACTCGCAACATGAGAAATTTCAGCAAGCCTATAAATAGTTATTTTGATGGTCTTAACATCAGGGTCAAGCGCAGCCTCTCTTAAAAACTTAACAACATAAGCAAAGGTATGATAAGGCGCATACTGTAAATAATCTTTTTCGGTAATAGCTTCAAAAATACTTTTATTAAGGCTTAAACCTTTTACTGGCAATGGTGTTATTTTATCGTATAACAAATCTGCTCTACCTAAACTTGGAAACTTCATGTAATCACGACGATTGTGATACCTTCCTCCAGGAATGATACTATCTGTAGAATCTATCCCCATTTTGTCCATTAAGTAATGTAACGTTTCTTTGTCTATACTCTTGTCGTAAACAAAACGCACAGGCTCACCTATCTGCCTATGTTTAACACTCTCAGATATTTTCTCAATAAAACTCTTACTTACATCACTATCGAAATCAAGTTCTCCATCCCTTGTTATCTTAATCATATGAGCAGAGATTTCCTTATAATGAAAAATATTAAAAATATCATCAAAACAGTATCGTAGCAAATCATCTACTATCATGATATAATTTTTCCCTTCCTTTTCAGGAAGCACTACAAAACGATCTATTGTCTTCGGGATTTCTATTAATGCGAATTGACGTTTCTCCTCATCAAGAATCATTTTCACTGCTAAGTATGCAGCAGTATCTGTTAGAACTGGCAATTCTACTTCATCATTAAGTATGATAGTAACTAGTGCCTGACTTACATTTTGGTAGAAATAATCCTTTATAAAGTCTTTTTGGTCTTCAG
>CALDUJ010000060.1 GCA_937923735.1 uncultured Flavobacteriaceae bacterium
GATATGAATTGGACAAAAGACGAGTTGGTAGCTTATGTTTTGCTTTTTGCGGCAAACTCAAATTTCATAGAAGATAATTTTGAGAGAAATGAAATCATTGTCAAAGTAGATATGCAAACCTTTCAAAAGATACACGATGAGTTTGATGCGGATAACGATTATCAAAGCATTCAGAAAATAATCAAGGGATTAGAAGTACACAATTATTCGAAAGAAGACTTAGATGATTTGTTTGTAGATATAAAAATGATGTTTTTGTCTGACGGAGAATACGATATTTTGGAGCAAAATATGATGTTGCAGCTTAAAAAGATACTGTCATAGTATGTTAAAACTACCGGTTGAAGATATCATCAACAAAATAAACTCTGAAGATGTTTTTTCAGCAGTTTCAGAAGATTATTCCTTTACCTTGAAGATTTCTAGTTATGCACCTTACGTTTGTGGCGCTGTGCATGATGGGCATCAATTCAGAAAAGATTTATGGGATAATTGCTTGCATACCGAATATGACCGTTGGTACGAAGAGGACCCTGAAACAAAAAATATGGTCATTTCACACCCAATAATTATTGCTGGTTGCGATTCTCGTTTCGAATACGATCTAAATAGATCTCCAGAAAACGCGATTTATGAGGATGCTTGGGGTAAGCAATTATGGAAGGCGCCATTGCCAGAAAACGAACATCAAAAATCATTGAGTAAACATGAGTTGTTTTATAAAGTGGTTCATGCGTTAATCTCTAAAATCGAACAGAAATTTGGAGTTGCTATTGTGTACGACATGCATAGTTATAATTTGAAACGTTGGAATAGGGAAGTGCCAACTTGGAATCTTGGTACTGCGAATGTCGATAATGAACGATTTGGAAATGTTATTGCATCTTGGAGGCAAAGTCTTTCGGAAATGAAACTTCCTAACGGAATAAAATCTACATCAAAAATTAATGACACGTTTCAAGGTAATGGCTATTTCTTAAAATTTATTACTCAGAACTTTAAGAATACCTTAGTTTTAGCAACTGAAATCGCAAAAGTATATTGCGATGAATATAATCAGGTAATGTATCCTGAAGTTGTGGCAGCTGTTGAAAAAGAGTTGAGAACCAGATTACCTAGACACGCCACAAATTTTTATAATACCTACAGACCCAAATGATAGAGCCTAAAATAGCTGAAGCGTATCAGGATTTAATAGATATAGATGCAAACTTAAACCGGTTAGTTAAAAGTATTGAACTGCTTAACTATATTAATCCGCTGAATATAGAAAGTGAAAAGAAGAAGTTCTTTGCGTCTAAATTCAAATATGAGCCTCAGTTTAAATATCCCAAAATAAAGTTTAATGGCTATAAACTGCATCGTTTGTTCTTCAGTCAGCGGTTAGAGCGTATAAACGATGAAGATATTCGTCAGCTATACGAAGATATTATTTATGAGTATTCAGGTCTAATAGAGTGTATTGAGACTATTGGTAAGGGTAGAAAGTTTTATTATAACAGCTTAAAGTCATTCGGAACACCAACAGAGAATTACATAGAGAATGCAAAATTTATTTTAAGATTTGATGATTCAGAGTTCGATGAGGACATGTTACCAATGTATAATGCTGATGATGCCGTTTCATATTTTAATGAATTCGCCAAACGTTATGACTTCAGTTTCAATATAAAGACATCTACTAATATTGCAGCGGCTGCAATGGTATTGAATAATAGCCAGACACTTGTCATCAGAAAAAACCATAAGTTTAGTAAAAATCAGTTACAAGTATTAGCCAACCATGAGATTGGAGTGCACATGGTGACGACTTTTAATGCTGTAGAACAGCCACTTAAAGTATTCTCTAATGGTTTTCCGAATAATGTAGAGACCCAGGAAGGTCTGGCCGTTCTTTCTGAATATATGTCAGATTGCTTAACACTTACAAGACTTAAAGAATTATCTTTTAGAATTATCGCAGTAGAAAGCTTAGCGAAAGGCTATTCGTTCTCAGATACATTCGATTTACTTTTTAATCAACACAAGCTAAATAGAGATAAGGCTTTTTCAATTACACTTCGAGTTCATCGAGGCTGTGGTTTTACAAAAGACCACTTATATCTTACTGGTTTAAAGAAAATATACGATTTAAACATCTCTGGAGAAGATATATCCAATCTTCTTACAGGTAAAGTGAACTTGGAGTATTCTGAATTAATACAAAAGTTACAAGATAAGGGTTTGGCTAAAGCAGCTAGACATTACACAGATTCATATTTAAAGAATAATAACTCCAATACTAATCTAGATTTTATATTGAAGAGTTTGAAATAAAAACCTCAATGGATTGCGTTAAATCTGTCAGGAATTATTCCTGAAACTCTTTGTGCTTTGACATTACACTTGGAGAATTTGATTCATTCGCACCTAACGGAAGATAGGCTCAAATTGATACGCAACCCAATGAGGCTCTGTTACTAAAGGTTCACTTTTTTATACTTCGGGTATTTTACAGCATAAGAAAACTTCTTTTTAACTGACGCTTTTGCATTTAGAGTTAGTTTCCATGTCATCAATCCCTTTTTGTCATCATACTCAGAAGTACCAGTTTCAATATCATCTACTTTAATGTCCTTGTTTTGGCTCACTGGTATCCTGTCATAAACCACTAAATCGATGTTGGTAAGTTTGTTGTTCTTCAATTCAATTTTGTAGGCCTTATTAATTATTTTGTTACTTCCTATAAAAGTTGTCTTCTTAAAGTCATTTAATTGATTTCGTTTTACTACAACATTTGGGTCCACGCCAAGCGATACTGTGAGACTGTCTGTAGTTGCTTGTGGATTGATGTTCGTTTTTCCAGAATAACTACCTTCAAAGTACACATTGGCTTCAGCTGGAAGTAAATTATATTGTTCCCAGTTGCCAATCTTAGCCGTTAAGAATACATTTTCGTTTACTACAGGAGCAGCAAAGTAAGAATAAGAGGCAGGAACAGAATAGTTTTCAATCTCAATAACCGTCACATCTCCATCTGTTGCAATAGTATATGGTTTCTTAATTTCGAAACGCGTATTTGCTATGCCTTCTTCGATGATGTCACCGTTGGATGTTTGCTTTTCTCTTATTGACTTTGAACTTCTTATTGATCTTGAGCCTCTTATGGTGACTCCAGCAGCTTTCCCTGAAAGTGCTCCAGTTATATTTTCTGCCTTTACAGTACTAACTGCCGCACTTACATTGTGCCTTCTTGTAGTTCCATAACCAACAACCACAACTTCATCAAGAGCCTCTAAATTTTCATCCATACTTACGTTCATTACACTTGAATGAATAGGAAGTTCTTCAGTGTTCATTCCAACAAAAGAAAAAACAAGTTCTTTTCCACCAGATGGTTTTATCGAAAAATTGCCATCAAAATCTGTTTGTACGCCATTACTTGTTCCTTTTTCTATAACATTAACTCCAGGAAGTGGTAAACCATCAACCGAAGAGGTAACTACTCCTTTAACAGTATTTACTAAAGGGTTATATTTATAATTATAGCTTTTAGTAGCTCTAGCTCTGTTGTAATTGCGATTAACAAAATTCAAGAATTTTGGATTAACGTCTGGTTTGATGTTGTTTGTATTTGGATCGCTCGTAGACAAGGTTAGTTTAATGTCTTTCCAGTCGTTACCTGTAGTTTGGTAAACATGTGCTTTGTATGCTAATTTTAAAGGTGCGTTTATTTTTTCTGCCTTAAGGTCGTAAATAGGAAACCAGCCAGCATTTGTAACGTTGTACTTTATGATTAGGTTCAACGTGTTTGGAGAACTGGTATTTAATTTTACTTTTATTTCTCCAGTTTGTACTTTATCATCAACATTAAATTCTGATAACTGTTTTTTAATATCTGCAATCTCATTGTTATACCCTTTCTTTTTCTTTTCAGACGCATATATATCATTTCTAAGAGCAGTTAATCGCTCTCTGTAATAAGTTGCAAATTGTTTGAGTTTTTCAAGGCTAACGACTTCAGTCTCATTGCCTAGACGCTTATTTGCTTGAATTAAACTTAATTCTTCCGAATAACCAGAAATTAAATCATCTTCAAACTGTATGTCATCCTGTAATTTTTTAATCTGTTCTTGTAAAACCTTAATGTCTTCTGAATAATCTTGCTTAGACAAATAGTTTATACCGTAGTTAATAGATAGTATGGATGCGTTTTCTAGTCCAGATACTTGAATACTACTTTCTATAATGTTTGGAGATAATTTACTAAACACAAATTCAGTTGTACCAGTATTCAGCATAACACTTGCAGTGCGCGTTATTTGTGCACCATCAAGATATACAGTAACTTCTTTTAAATTGGATTTGGTTTTGTCATCGTTTGCATAGGCTATGCTTGTGCAAATGAAAAGTAATAGTAATAGATTTTTCATGTTGATAGTTTTAAAGATTCAGGATAAAACTAATTTGAATAAGGCTCTTTAAAAAAGTGCAATTAGCCTAGGAGTGGTTAATGAAGGTAAAGAGGTCTTCTTGCTTAGGGAAGTGGTTTTAGAAGTCATTCATCGAAATTTTAATCCCGTTTTATTGATTCGTCAAATAATTGCGTCTTATATCGATGTTTTATATGGTCGGATAAGGCGTTAATTATCTTTATACTATAATTAGTTATCCATAACAGTTATATTATGAAAAATTTAATCCTTTTAGCTGCATTTTTAATTTTTAATGTTGGGTTTGCTCAAGATGAAACTGCATCTGTAGAGGTTGGTTTTGATGATTTTGAAATAGAGATGTCTGAACTCGATAAATTTGAGATTACAGCTAATATGGTTGCAGGTGAGGTGGAGTTTAATGCACCAAACGAAGTAGATTTAATTAATATTTACGATTCTTATGGTCAAGAAATATTCTCAGCCAAAGGAACAATAATAGAAGATTCGAAAATAGATATATCGTTTCTCCCTAGAGGTACCTTTTATCTAGAGGTTGTGATAGGAGAGGATATGGCAGCTCATCAGCTCCATAATCAATAGTAATTTTTAAGTTTAAGTTTTGAAAAGCCTTTGGTCTGTGCTATGACTAGGGGCTTTTTTTATTAATGAAACTTTTATTTGAAGAGACAGTGTGGCGAATTCAAACATAGCAGTTGAATTAATTCCGATCATTTGCAGCGGAATCTTTAATTTTTATAAAAATTTAGATTTTAATTCAGGTGTCGGAATCATACAAGACTCTTTCTTTCCATACCATTTGTAACGATTCTTTGCGATGAAATCATACACCCAATTTCTAATAAATGATGGGATGATAAAGAATATGGCCATCATGCTTTGCGGAAAACCTAATCCAGTTGCAATTTTAAGGGCAGCAGTAGACTTATAGCTTAAGCCATTTTCTGCAGAGTAGAGTAGGATAGAGTCTGTTTTGGTTGTATCTATATTGTATTTCTTGATTATTTCTTTTCCAACTTCAGACTGTAAAGGTGCAAATCGAAATTTGTCCTTCTTGTCACGCTTAATAACATAGACTACCGAGCTATTGCATAGATTGCAAACCCCATCAAATAATATTAACTGCTTGTCTTTCGCTAATCCTATCATTTTCCTTCTACTAATTCTAACAAATCCACACTCACATTAGTCGTAAACAAGCCATAGTTCACTATGGCTTTGTTTTTTTCTATGGTATCTATACTGCCAATGGCACGACCATCGAACATACGCACACGATCACCAACTTTAAGAATTGGTTTTGGTTTTTCAACTACTTTTTTAGCTTCTTCTTTTTGCTTTTTTTTCTTTTTTCTAATGACGGCCGCTTTTTGATTGGCTTCATTTTTTATTTGTTGCTCTTTTGCTTTTTCTGCTTTTAGCTGTTTGGCAGATTGTTTTTTGCGTTTAGAGTTCTCTATCTGCACAATTCTGAAGAGTTCTGCCATCAGTTCACGCTTGCGTTTACTGATAAAATACGTGTCTGCTGCATCCTTTAATTTCTGACCAAGATAGATAAGGCGTTGATTACTGTCGTATAATTCTTGGTAACTCTCTAACTTATTCTGAATGCGGATATTAGTGGCTTCAAGTTTATCTGTTTCTTGAATCTTTTTTTGCTCATTTACTTTAAGAGAGCGTTCTGTTTTCTCAAGTTTACTACGTTCTTTTTGGAGCTTTGCAATGGTCTTGTCAAACCTAACTTTACCTCGTTCAATCTTCTTTTTAGATTTATTAATAAGACTATATGGTATCCCATTTTTTTGGGCGACTTCAAAGGTAAAAGAGCTTCCTGCTTGCCCTAATACTAATTTGTATAATGGCTGTAAAGTTCTATTATCAAATAACATATTAGCGTTTTGCATATCAGGCAGCTCGTTTGCCAATAGTTTTAGATTGGAGTAGTGTGTGGTGATAATACCAAATGCTTTACGCTCATAGAACACTTCTAGGAATGTTTCCGCCAATGCACCTCCTAATTCTGGGTCACTACCAGTACCAAACTCATCAATCAAGAACAAAGTTTTGTCATTACACTTCTTGAGGAAGTAATTCATTTGCTTTAGGCGATAGCTATAGGTGCTCAGATGGTTTTCTATAGACTGATTGTCGCCGATATCACTCAAAACTCTATCAAACAAACATACAGAACTACGCTCATGTACAGGAATTAGCATACCACTTTGTACCATTATTTGCAGAAGGCCAACAGTTTTTAAGGTAATACTCTTACCACCAGCATTAGGTCCAGAAATAACAATAATGCGGTTGCCATCTTTCATTTCGATAGTCTGAGGAAAAGTTTTTTCGTTCCGTTCCTTATTGGCTAAATAGAGTAGTGGGTGGTAAGCATCCTTTATGTATATATGCCTATTGGTATTGATTTCTGGCATGACTCCTTCCATACTTCTTGCATACTTAGCTTTAGCTGAGATAACATCTAAATGTGTTAAGTAGTCTTGGTACTGATGCAAGAGTGGGAGAGAAGGTCTAATAAATTCCGTTAGAGCCTTAAGGATGCGATTAACTTCTTCTTGTTCCTCGTATTGTAGATTGTTTAGTTCTCTGGATTGATTTAAAGTAACTTCTGGTTCTATATAGACAATGCTTCCGGTTTTACTACCACCCATGATTGCACCTTTAACCTTTCGGCGATACATAGATTTGACTGCTAGCACTCGACGATTGTCAATAACTGTTTCGCGGATATCATCAAGATAGTCGAGATTGTGATTGGTATTAAGTGCAATCACAAAACTCTGATTAATCTTGTTTTTAAGGATGTTGATGGATTTTCTGATTCTGAATAACTCATCAGAAGCATCGTCTTTTACTTCGCCAAACCTATCGATGATGCCATCTACTTCTTCAACAATATGTTTTGTGATTTCAATTTTTGAAGCACTTTCGTTTAAAACAGGGTAATACTCTTTAAACTTTTCAAAAAAGATGACTAATGTATTGGCAGTTAAACTTATAGCTTGAATTCTTCTGAAACTTTCTAGTTCCAAAACAGTATTTTCAACTTTCAAGAGCTTTAACTCTTTAGTTATATCAGAAAAACTATGATTTGGTATGCGATTTTCATTGGCAAAAGAAGCTACAAACTCATTTGTCTCATTCAAAGAATGAATAACAGACTCAGCTTGTGGAAATGGTAATATATCTAGCACAGTTAGTTTTCCCAACTCTGTTGAGCAGTGCTCAGAGACTTGAGATAAAACCGTAGAGAATTCTAAGTCATCGAGTGTTTTGTGATGAATGTTTATCATGCTTTTTTGCAAACGAGTGCAAAGTTACATATTAAGTATGAGATTGGGTAATTTGAAGCGTTTATGCTATGAGTAGTTGTGTGGTTTAGTAGATATGAAGATACAATACGAATAAAAACCCTCGTCCCAATGGCTATTGAGGTTCAGGTGTTGGTGGAAAATTGTCTGTCGACAGACATATAGGCAATTAATACATGCTTCGCTAGGAATATATTGCTCTGAAAGTCCATAATTTAATATACACAACAAAGCATTAAGGTTAATAATTTTAATTATTACTATTTGTTCTGGTAATTGCTTATTTTAGAGGAGTATGAACGTTGATATACATCCAAGCTGGAAACAACATTTACATAAAGAATTCGAAAAGCCTTATTTCACAAAACTAACAGATTTTGTTAAGGATGAATATTCCCTACATCAATGCTTTCCGCCAGGGAAACAGATTTTCGCAGCTTTTAATCATTGTCCTTTCGAAAAAGTTAAGGTAGTTATTATTGGTCAAGACCCATATCATGGTCTTAAACAAGCCAACGGATTATGCTTTTCGGTTAATAATGGTATCGTACATCCACCATCGCTAATAAATATCTTTAAAGAATTAGAGAGCGATATTGGCAAGCCATACCCAGTAAGTGGTAATTTACAACATTGGGCCAAGCAAGGAGTTTTGTTATTAAATGCCACATTAACCGTTAGGGCGAGTTTAGCAGGAAGTCATCAAGGCAAGGGTTGGGAAATGTTTACCGATGCAGTAATCAAAAAGGTGTCTGATGAAAAAGATAATGTGGTATTCTTGCTTTGGGGTGGATTTGCTAAAAAGAAAGCAAAAATCATAGATACTAGTAAACATCACATACTAACATCTGGTCATCCATCTCCTTTAAGTGCGAATAGAGGGTACTGGTTTGGAAATAAGCATTTTAGCAAAACTAACTCCCTGTTGGAGCAAGATGGGAAGGTAATTTTGGAGTGGTAATAGGCTTGTTTATAACACGGGGCTCTCTTATTTCTTTTTGAGTTTTCTTGGTCTTGTTACAACTAAAATAAAGTAGTGCAAAATTTAATGCAACTAAAAAAGATAGAATAAAAGTAATTGTTAAAATCATATTATTGTAGGCATTATCTTAATTAATATAAAGATGTTAAATTCTCAGATTGGTTACGTCTAAGTTATATAAAAATCTGTTATATGGTTGAATTTTAGGGCAAAAAGTCATAAAAATAGGGTAAAACCCCTATTTATTGTAGCTATGTACTTACATTTTGAATGTAAGATCTTCATATTTAGCTATTTCAGGAATTATTTTGAGCTCAAAAAGTTGTTTTTGAATTTCTAATACTTTGTTTTTAGGTAAAATTTCTTGAGACCACTCTGTCATATTTAGCCATTCTTGTACATCTTCTAACTGTTGCCCGTATCTGTTGGAAATAGTTAAATCTATAGACGGAATTTGCTTAAATTCAACGGAGGTAGTATTAATAATATCAAGAATAGTTTTTACATCTTCTAGATTATTCTCTAAAACTTCTTCTCTTACTGCAATTACAAAACAAGGCCAAGGTGTTGGGCAAGTGTCAATGAGCCTAAAAGTACCGTCATCCACATAAGGTTTAGTGGTGAATTTCTCCCACATAAAGTAATCTGCTACACCTTCAGTCAAACCTTCTACGGCTCCAGATAGATTTTTTACCACCTCGAAGTCTAAATCCTTGTTAAGATCCCAAGCGTTGTTTTTAGCATTTATATATGCCATTAAGTGCGACCCAGAACCATATCTACTAATAGCGGCTTTGGTGCCTTTTAGTTCATCAATGGACTTGTATTTAGAATTTTCTGCGACATGAATACCCCATTGCAAAGATGATTGCACGAAAGTCTGCACAATTCTGGACGGATTACCATCTGTTATATCTTTAATGATTCCCTCCGTAAGAACAACGGCTAAATCTATTTCTTTTTCTCTCAATGCTTTACACATTTGACCAGTGCCACCAAAGAAATCTTTCCAGCGAAGATTTATGCCTTCAGCTTTATACTCACCATTTTTAAGCGTTAAATACCAGGCTAGATTAAAGTGTTCAGGGACACCACCAATATTAATTGTTTTCAAATTGTAATGTTATGGTTAGTACAAAAGTAAATTATTCAGTCAATTTATTCAATGCGTAAACTATCAAGTCATCAACGGTCTGCCTTGGGTTGCGACTAAACGATTCAGTAGCTCTATTGGCGAGAATAGCATTCATAGAAATGGCTTTATGGCCCAATAATTTTGACATGCCGTAGATGCCTGCTGTTTCCATTTCTAAGTTTGTTAATTTCAGTGAGTTATGATTAAAACTAGCTAGTTTGTCATTCATGTTTTCGTCTTGTGTTTTGAGCCTTAACACTCTCCCTTGTGGGCCGTAGAAACCGACATTGGTAGCCGTAAAACCTCTAATTGTTTTGTCAGAATCCATTTTCTCTAATAAGTCTAAATCACAGGAAACTACATAAGGACTAGATTTATCCTCAAACCAGTTTGTATGATTTACTAGGGCTTCGGACACCGCTTTATGCTGAATAAACTCGTTGTCATAGAAGTGAAGTAAACTATCAAAACCAACGGCATATTCACTTATTAAAAACGAATCAATTGGAATATCTTTCTGTATCGCACCAGATGTGCCAATTCGTATAAATTCTAACTGAGTTAATTTATCTTTAATCTTTCTTTCTTTAAAATTGATATTTACAAGCGCATCCAATTCATTAAACACAATGTCAATATTATCAGTACCAATTCCAGTAGAAATTACGGTTATCCTTTTACCATTAATCACACCCGTTTGCGTATGAAACTCACGCTTTTGTATTTTAAACTCAATCAAATCAAAGTGTTTCGTTACATCCTCAACACGGTCAGGATCTCCAACTGTTATGATGGTATTGGCAATATGTTCAGGTCTTAAATTGAGGTGGTAAATGCTTCCATCTTGATTTAGAATGAGTTCAGATTCGGGTATATGCATTACATGATTTTAAGTAGCTTATTAAGTGAATCATCAAACTGAAAACCTAATCGCTCTACGCCTCCAAAAACCATATTGTTTGATAATTCCTTTGAGAAATTTTGTTTTAACTCTAAAGCCATAACACCCTTTTCGTTGAGTTTTAATAAGGTTCCTTCGTCATTTATAAAGAGCATTAGTTTTTTTATCATACGCTCTATCTGAGTGTCTCCATAGCCATAATACCCTTGATAGGTGAGGGCGTAACCAAGGAGTTGGTTCATAGACTTAATTTCTCTTTTATCTATAAGCTGTAGAATATTAGTTTCGATACTGCACAAGCCATTTTCAGTATTCGGGAAACGTTTTAAATGTGCCTTTAAGCAATTACTCAAATAGGTAAAAGAAGATGGTTTAGTTATAAAAGGTTTTATGTCGTTATGATTATCTCCACAGTAAATGCGCCAGACAGCTATGGCAATGTTTAAATCTTCTTTTTTAAGACGTAC
Source organism: uncultured Flavobacteriaceae bacterium (assembly GCA_937923735.1). Taxonomy (GTDB): domain Bacteria; phylum Bacteroidota; class Bacteroidia; order Flavobacteriales; family Flavobacteriaceae; genus JABABD01. Next base: position 11,248 of record CALDUJ010000060.1, read on the forward strand.
TTTGCTTTCATAATGCGCGTGTAATTGCTCCGAAGTTAATTCAGACAAGCCTTTTAGATCCTTTTCTCCTGAAACCCTGCCACTGCAAACTAAATACAGAGGAAGGTCGATTTGTTTTTGCTCAAGTAAAGCGATAACGGCAACAAGATTAATGTGGCAAAACAAATCATACTCAAACCATAAAACAATTTCGGAATAGTTATCTGTAGAGTTTATCTTCTCAATCTCATCAATAAATTTGCTTTTATAATCTTTAGATTCGACATTGTAAGTGTCTTTGAAAAACGTTTTTCTTGTTTTGTAAAACTCGTCAGAATCTATATGATACTGCGTTGGTCCTTCACAAAGCATCTCATTCCATGTAAGGATATCTCCAGCGATACCCATTTGTCGAAGATTTTCGGATAAAATACTTCCGTTTGTTATGTGCAGAATTTGATTATTCATTTATCCACCTACTCGTTTTACGTTAAATCCCTTTTCTTTTAAAATAGCCATTATTTTATCGCGGTAATCACCTTGAATAATAATTTTTCCATCCTTAAAACTCCCGCCAACACTAAGTTTGGTTTTAAGTTCTTTAGCTAGGGCTTTAAAGTCTTCTGTAGCTCCATTATAGCCTTCAAGGATAGTTATAGGCTTGCCTTTCCGTTTTTCGTATTTACAAATTATAGGGTCGTCTTGCAGCCAGATATCTGTTCCATAATTATTAGGAGGAACATTCTCCTCTTTGGAAACATGCTCAGGAAAGAGGTTTTTTAATTGATCTTGTAAATCCATTTACTTTTTTATCAATCCAATTTCTACTAATCGTTGATGCAAGAATTCTCCAGCAGTAATATCCTCATACGCTTTGGGATTGTTGTCATCTATACATTCTGGAATGCAATTTAATTTCATATCTCCTCTAGGGTGCATGAAGAAAGGTATTGAGTATCTTGGTTTATGCCATTGCTCTCTCGGTGGGTTTATAACTCTGTGAATCGTGGAGCATAGTTTATTATTAGTGTGTCGTTCCAGCATATCTCCAACATTTATGACTAATTCGTCTTCATTGGGTATGGCATCAATCCATTCACCATCTTTTCGTAATACCTGAAGTCCACCTGAAGATGCACCCATTAATAATGTGATTAAATTAATGTCACCATGAGCACCCGCTCGAACAGCTCCTTTAGGAGGTTCTTGAGTAATTGGCGGGTAATGAATAGGTCTCAGAATGCTATTGCCATTACTGGCCCAATAATCAAAATAATGTTCGTCTAACCCAATATATAAAGCTAAAGCACGAAGCACGTAAATACCAGTTTTCTCAAGCATTCTATAGGCTTCCATGCCTGTTTCGTTAAACTTTGGAAGTTCTTTTACGGTAATATTTTCTGGATATTCTTCAGTTAAGTTGGCATCTGCTGTAGGAATCTGACCAAAGTGCCAAAACTCCTTTAAATCTCCTTCTTTTTTTCCTTTAGCATGTTCTTTACCAAAAGACACATAGCCACGTTGACCACCTAAACCTTCAATTTCATAACCTCTTTTTACTTCAACAGGTAAATCAAAAAAAGATTTGATTTCTTTATATAACTCATCAACTAGTGCGTCTTCTAAAAAATGATTCTTGAGTGCAACAAAGCCAATATCTTCATAAGCACTACCAATCTCGTCGACGAATTTTTGTTTTCTTGTAGAATCTCCAGATGTAAAATCAGCAAGATTAACACTTGGTATATTATTCATAATACTATGATGCTTTAATACAAATGTAACGAAAATTGAATAGACCTAATTGTTAAAAATCACCGTGTTTATTTAGGCTCGACTTGTAAAATTTATTTACATTTGATTACTAAGAATCACCCTTATATGAGTAATTCAATATCTGCCAAACCCAAAATGACTTACCATAAAAGCAATTTAGATACGGACTTGCTTCTCAGCCTCTACAAAAACATGCTCAAACCTCGATTGATAGAGGAGAAGATGCTTATTCTTTTACGTCAGGGTAAAATTTCGAAATGGTTTTCTGGTATTGGACAAGAAGCTATTTCCGTTGGTGTTTCTATGGCAATGCAAGACGATGAGTACATTTTACCAATGCATCGTAATTTAGGAGTGTTTACAACTAGAGGTATACCATTGCATCGCTTGTTTTGTCAATGGCAAGGCAAGATGAGTGGCTTTACAAAAGGTCGGGACCGTTCGTTTCATTTTGGAACACAAGAATACAAAATTGTCGGTATGATATCTCATTTGGGACCTCAATTAGGGGTTGCAGATGGTATTGCACTAGCTCATAGGTTGAACAATGAAGCCAATGTAACAGCTGTGTTTACTGGAGAAGGTGGAACTAGTGAAGGTGATTTTCATGAAGCTCTAAATGTTGCGTCTGTTTGGCAATTACCAGTTATGTTTTGTATTGAAAATAATGGGTATGGCTTATCTACACCGACAAGTGAACAATATAATTGCGAAAACCTTGCAGATAGAGCTGTGGGGTATGGTATGGAATCTCATATTATAGATGGTAACAACATCATAGATGTTTATTCTAAAGTAAACGAATTAGCTCAAAGCATAAGAAGTAATCCTCGACCCGTTTTATTGGAATTCAAAACTTTTAGAATGCGAGGACATGAAGAGGCTAGTGGCACAAAATATGTTCCGGAAGAATTGATGAATGCTTGGGCTGAAAAAGACCCAATAGAAAATTACAAACTTTTTTTGCTTAATGAGGGTATACTTACCGAAGAACAGAATGAGCATTTTGTTTCAGAAATAAAAAGCGAAATTGATACCGAATTAGAAATTGCTAATTCAGAAAAAGCTGTTGTTCCTGATGAGAGTATTGAATTAAATGATGTATACAAAACTATTGTATATCAAGAATTTAAACCAAATATAGAAACAAACGAGTTACGTCTTATTGATGCCATTTCTCAAGGCTTAAAACAATCTATGGAGCGTCACGAAGATCTAGTTATTATGGGACAAGATGTGGCGGAGTACGGAGGTGTTTTTAAGATAACCGAAGGTTTTGTAGAAGCATTTGGAAAAGACAGAGTGCGAAACACGCCTATATGCGAATCCTCTATAGTAGAGACAGCTATGGGGCTTTCCATAAAAGGAAGGAAGTCGGTTATGGAAATGCAGTTTTCGGATTTTGCTACTTCTGGATTTAATCCAATAGTAAATTATCTAGCTAAATCTCATTATAGATGGAGCCAGAGTGCCGATGTTGTAGTTAGAATGCCATGTGGTGGCGGTGTAGCTGCAGGACCTTTTCATTCTCAGACAAACGAAGCTTGGTATACTAAAACACCGGGGCTGAAAGTCCTATATCCTGCTTTTCCTTATGATGCAAAAGGATTGTTGGCAACTGCAATTAACGACCCAAATCCAGTGTTGTTTTTTGAACACAAAGCATTGTATAGAAGTATTAGGCAAGAAGTACCAACTAATTATTATACACTCCCCTTAGGTGAAGCCTCTATACTTCGAGAGGGTAATGATATTACTATAATCACCTATGGAGCTGGCGTACACTGGGCATTGGAAACTCTTGATAATAATTCAAATGTGTCTGCGGATGTTATTGATTTGAGGAGCTTACAACCCTTAGACAAGGAATGCATCTTCAAGTCTGTTCGAAAAACGGGACGTGCTATTATCCTTCAAGAGGATAGTTTGTTTGGAGGTATTGCTTCTGATATCTCTGCTATGATTATGGAAGCATGTTTTGAGCAATTAGATGCTCCTGTGAAGCGTGTAGCAAGTATGGATACACCAATTCCATTTATAAATCAGTTAGAAGAGCAGTATCTTGCTAAAGGTAAGTTTGAGCAAGCACTTCTGGATTTGCTTGCTTACTAATTTAACTTTGTGTTTCACAATATTGAGTTAGTATTTCTTTATATTTAGGCTTAAATCAACTCAATCATAAAAATGAAAAACCTTGTTTACATCATTGCAGTTCTTGCGTTTATTACTTTTGGTTGCAAGACAAACGAAAAAAACACCCACTACAGATCACTTGATGTTCCTGTAGCGAAAAAACAACCTAAAGAACTTACTGCTCATGGCGATACTCGCGTGGATGACTATTTTTGGATGCGTTTAACGGACGAACAAAAAAACGCTGAAACTCCAGACGAACAAACTCAAAAAGTCTTGGATTATTTAGGCGAAGAAAACGCTTATAAAGAAGAAGCTTTAAAGCATACTAAAGCGCTTCAGGAGAATTTATACGACGAAATTGTAAGTCGTATAAAGAAAGATGACCAATCTGTGCCTTATAATGATAATGGCTATTCTTACTATACAAGATTTGAGGAAGGAATGGATTATGCTTTGTATTGCAGAAAGAAATTAGATGATAATTCAAAAGAAGAGATTATACTTAATGGCCCAGAAATGGCAAAGGGTTATTCGTATTATGGTATAGGTAGTAGATCTATCAGCCAAAACAATGAAATAATGGCATATGGTATTGATACCGTTTCAAGAAGGCGCTATAACATTTACTTCAAAGACTTAACAACTGGTAATATGCTATCAGATGAGTTGAGTAATACAACCGGAAGTGTTGCTTGGGCAAACGATAATAAAACGGTATTTTATACATCCAAAGACCCAGTAACCTTGAGAGCAAATAAGATATATAAGCATGTGCTGGGAACTGACCAATCTAAAGACGAATTAATTTTTAACGAAGTCGATGACACTTTTAGTTGCTATGTATATAAATCTAGATCCGATGCTTATATCATGATTGGTAGTTATCAAACGCTCTCTACCGAATTTCGATATTTAGATGCTAATAATCCAAATGATAAGTTTAAAATTGTGCAACCAAGAGAAAAGGACTTGGAGTATTCTGTAGACCATTATAAAGACCATTTTTACATCCGCACCAATAAAGAAGCGACTAATTTTAAGTTAGTAAAGACACCAATTACTGCTACAACTAAAGAAAATTGGGTGGATGTTATTCCGCACAGAGACGACATCTTACTACAGAGTTTTGTGCTTTTTAATAATCACCTGGTGTTGCAAGAGCGTGTTAATGGCCTGAGAGCGATTCGTGTAAAAAATTGGGATGGTGATAATGATCACTACATAGAGTTCAATGACCCGGCTTATTTGTCTTACCCTACTACTAACTTAGATTTCGATACCAACATTCTTAGATACGGATATACATCGTTAACGACCCCTAACAGTACGTTTGAATATAATATGGATACCAAGGAGCAAGTGCTTTTAAAAGAACAGGAAGTGTTAGACGATAATTTTTCGAAGGATAATTATGTGTCCGAACGTATTTATGCAACCGCTGAAGACGGCGTGAAAGTTCCTATTTCGTTGGTATACAAAAAGAGCACGAAGATAAGTTCTGAAACTCCATTACTATTGTATTCTTACGGGTCTTATGGGTCGAGTTCAGAGCCTACATTTAGTTCTAACAGACTTAGTTTGCTAGATAGAGGTTTTGTATATGCTATGGCACATATTCGTGGAGGACAAGAAATGGGAAGACATTGGTATGAAGACGGTAAACTACTAAAAAAGAAAAACACATTTACGGATTTTATTGCAAGTGGAGAGCATTTGGTGAAAGAAGGCTATACAAGCCCTGAACATCTTTACGCAATGGGTGGTAGTGCTGGTGGATTATTGATGGGAGCCGTTGTTAACATGAAACCTGAATTATGGAATGGCGTAGTGGCTGCAGTACCTTTTGTAGATGTCGTATCTACAATGATGGACGAAACAATTCCGTTGACAACTTTTGAGTTTGATGAATGGGGAAATCCAAAGGATAAAGAATATTACGATTATATGAAATCCTATTCACCATACGATAATGTAGAGGCTAAAGACTATCCAAATATTTTAATAACTACAGGTTATTGGGATAGCCAAGTGCAGTACTGGGAACCAGCAAAATGGACAGCAAAGTTACGTGAGTATAAAACAGATGATAACATGTTAGTTTTAGATTGCAATATGGAAACTGGGCATGGTGGCGCCTCTGGGCGTTTTGAGCGTTATAAGCGTACAGCTCTGTATTACACCTTTTTATTGAATTTGGAAGGAGTTACTGATTTTAAGTTGTAAGACGTAATATTTAAACATAAAAAAACCAGTAAGTTTAAATTCTTACTGGTTTTTTAATGGTCTATATGTTTATAGTCATGCTGCATATCGTCTACGGTTTTTGCCTATAGATTCGATTGAATTAAGACTGTTAACGACCTCTGTTTCGATTTGAAATATGTTGTCTGATAAACTATGACATATTTCTGTGGTTAATCCTGTTCGTTTCATGATTGATGTTTTAAAGGTTGATAAAATCCTCCGAAGATTTATTAGCCTACGAGGGTGATTCTCTCAAGTATTACTACTTGTAGCGTCTTTTGCTATTCCAAACGGATGATTTGTCCGAATAATTCCTGTTTGTTAATTGATTGCTGTCTAAAGTTCGCATGATTGATGATGTTTATTTGATTAATAATTGATTGATGATTTTCTGTGATTAGTTATAGCGTCTTTTGCTAATCCAAACTAAGCCCTTTCCAGAAAAGATGGTACTTTTTAATTTTTTGTTACTTAATGTATTCATGATTGATAATTTTTGATTGATTAATAATAATTGAGCTATTTTGAGATTAGCTATAACGTCTTTTGTTGTTCCAAACTGATGCTCTTTCTGAGTAATTCTTGTTTGTTAATTGGTTGCTGTTTAAAGTTCTCATGATTTATATTTTTATTGATTTATATCTTATAGACGACATCATTTAAAAAATGTTACAGTACTATGTAAAACAAAGTAGTGATTTAACAGAGTTTTAATATTTTCTGACGAATTGACTTATTAGATTGAAAATTTGACAGCTAAGATGTTGATAATGAGTATTGGTATATATTTTGAATACTAATGAATTGAATTATAAAAAACACTTGTTTAATTAAAAAAAGAAAAGTTATGAGTAATTTAATGACAGTGCCGAAAAACGGTGCTATGAAAAATGAAAGACAGAGTTTCGGAACATTGCCAAGCTTATCTTCATGGTTCGACGATTTAATTGGTAATGATTTATCATCAGGATTCCTTCCTAATTTTAATAACGGTATAACATTGCCTGCAGTTAATATAAGTGAGGAAGCTGAAGAATACATTGTAGAGATGGCAGTGCCTGGAATGAAGAAATCAGATTTCAATATTGATTTAGACAACAAAATATTGTCTATTTCATCCGAAATCGAAGAGAAAAAAGAAGCTACAGAAAACAACTTTACTCGAAGAGAGTTTGGTTATTCTTC
>CALDUJ010000061.1 GCA_937923735.1 uncultured Flavobacteriaceae bacterium
CCAGCTGTCTTACCTTGAATCAATTGTTCAGGCGAAGTAATGATACCTCCGTTGAAATCTTCTGAATTAACAGATGCTACTGCTCCAGTGGCATCTTTTACAGTAGTAGTACCATAACCAATAACAACAATTTCATCTAAAGCATTACCTTCTTGTAATGTTACATTAATTGTGCTTTGACCATTTACAGCAATTTCTTGAGAGTCATAACCAACATAACTAAAAACTAGAGTTGCATCAGAATCTACATTGTTAAGGGAGTAGTTCCCATCGAAATCGGTTTGTGCACCATTGGAAGTACCTTTAACTAAAACATTGGCTCCCGGAAGTGGAACACCATTGTTGTCGATAACTGTACCAGACACACTTTGAGCTTGGATAAACCCAAAAGAAAGCATTGCTCCTAGGAGCACCATGCTTTTGAGTAACTTGATCTTCATAAATTGTAAGGTTTAATTAGTATTTTCTTTGTTTTGTTAAAATTATTTGATGGCTAAAATTATGTAAAAATTGTGTTAAAGAGCCCAGTAATGGCTAAAATCTTTGCGAAAACGTTTTCGCAAAAAAAGCACCTTTATTTTCAAGTTTTACCAAATAATACCACATTTATTGCAATATAGAAAAAAAATGGATGTCTTTTTGAGGATATGAGATTTAGCTATTAAAGGAAAAATGTTAACAACTAAAGTTTTTTGTTAGAGCCTTTTTGTAGTTTCTCTTTCAATTAAACTTGTCTTTATGACTTTGGTGGTGTAGTCTATATCGTCTTCACTATTGAGTCTGTTTATTAACATTTTTGCGGCGACCTCACCAACATTTCTACCGTGTTGACTCATGGTCGTTAGGGAAGGTGTTACAAAACGCGGTAGCTTACCATTAGTAAACCCTATAATACTAATATCTTCAGGAATTTTATAGTTGTTTTCTAATAATACTCTCTGAGCCTTTATGGCTGAGTTTTCGTCTAAAGATAAAACAGCATCTATTTTGTTGTCCTTTATATAAGGATTGAGTAGTTTGTTGAAATCATCTTTTTTGTGGACATTAAGTATTAACGAGTCATCTAACTCAATGCCATTATCATTCAGTGCTTTTTTATAACCTTTAAGACGAAGTTTCCCGACACTGACTTTATGTATTTCTGAAATCAATGCTATGTTCTTACATCCAGATTTGATTAGATGCTCAGTAGCATGATATGCACCTTGCATGTCATCAACTATTACTTTATCGCATTCGACACTATTTGTTACTCTATCAAACATAACAATTGGAAGCCCTTCATTAATAGCATTACTTAAGTGGCTGAAATCTTGTTTCAGTTGAGTGCCCTCAGATAATGATATGATAAAACCATCAAGTGTTCCATTTTTAAGAAGTTCCATTATATTTACTTCTTTTTCATAAGACTCATTGGTCATACACGAAATAATGCTAAAACCATTTTCGGAAGCTACTTTTTCCATTCCAACAAAAGCTTTGGCGAAGAAAGAATTCAGAATGTTAGGAATAATAATTCCAATAGTCTTCGTTTTCTTATTCAATAAACTTAAAGCAATACTGTTAGGCTTATAGTGATGCTCTTTAGCGTAAGCACGAATCTTTTCTTTAGTTTCAGTACTGATTTCATGACTGTCATTCAAAGACTTAGATACTGTGGCTATTGAGACATCAAATATTTTGGCTATATGTTTGAGGGTAATACGCTGCTTCACGGATTATTTGTTTCTTATTTGTTTGGATAGGGAATGGCTAATTTAATGATTTAAAATATTAAATTCGTATCTGTAACTCATTATTGTAAATGAAATTCAACAAAAAAACTATGGGTCTTTTATTAGGCCCTTTAGCTTTTATTATAATTTTCTATTTTTTTCATCCAGAAGGTTTGAGCAAGGAAGGTAATGCTATCTTGGCTAGCGTTGCATGGATGGTTATATGGTGGGTAAGTGAGGCATTGCCTATTCCAGTTACCGCAATGCTGCCTTTAGTTATATTTCCATTGTCAGGAGGTTTGAAGTTACCAGATACAGCTGCTGCCTATGGGCATAAGTTTATTTTTCTTTTTCTGGGAGGTTTTATTCTTGCCATTGCCATTGAGAAATGGAACTTGCATAAACGTATTGCACTTTCTATAATATATATGGTAGGAACAAGTGTTGTCAATATAATACTCGGATTTATGTTGGCAACGGCATTTCTTTCTATGTGGATTAGTAATACAGCAACCTCAGTAATGATGTTGCCCATAGGTTTGGCAATCGTCACGCAATTAAAAGACAACCCTGATACTATTGAAGATGAAAATCAAATTTTCGGAAAGGCTTTAATGCTTGCTATCGGTTATAGTGCAACAATAGGTGGTATAGGCACGCTAATAGGCACACCTCCTAATCTCGTATTCGCTGGCGTATTTAATGAAATATTTCAGATTGAGATTACGTTTTCGCAATGGATTGTTTTTGGATTACCAATATCCATAACACTTTTGTTTATATGTTGGTATTATTTAACACGTTTTGGATTCACTTTTAAGCAGAAGGAGTTTCCCGGTGGGCGGAACGAAATTAAAAGGCAGCTAGACGCTTTAGGAACATTGTCTTTTGAAGAAAAAATTGTGAGTACCGTATTTGTTCTAACTGCCTTGGCTTGGATAAGTCGCTCCTTTGTTTTGAAACATATACTTCCTGGCATTGATGATACTATTATTGCCATTGCTAGTGCTATTATACTATTTATATTACCTGCAAAAGAAAAAGGTGAAAAATTACTTAATTGGGATGAAGCAGCTAAACTTCCTTGGGGGATATTGATTCTATTTGGTGGCGGCATGGCGATTGCCGCAGGATTCGGAGGTAGTGGTTTAGCACAATGGATTGGAGGTCAGATGGTTTTGCTTCAGAGCGTCCCACTTTTAGTTTTGGTTTTTCTGTTGGTGCTATTCGTTAATCTAATTACTGAAGTGACATCCAATATGGCGCTTACGGCCATGATATTGCCAATTTTGGCGCCTTTAGCGTTGGTCATGGGAGTCCATCCATATTTGCTTATGGTTGGTGCAACAGCTGCATCTTCATGTGCATTTATGTTACCAATATCTACACCGCCTAACGCTGTTGTATTTGGCTCAGGATACTTGACAATACCCGATATGTTGAAAACAGGGTTTTGGTTGAATATTATTTCAGTAATACTTATAGTATTAATGGTGTTTTTTGTATTACCCTATTTATGGGGTTTTGATATGTCTGTTTTTCCTGAATCGCTAAAAGAAATGATTAAGTAATAAAATGATTAGACCTTATATAATCGTTATAATATTCACCTTTTTTTTACAAGGATTTGCTCAAAGAGACAGTATCCCGACTATAGATATCGATTCAGTTGTAATTAATGCTTCGCGTATCACAGAATCGCAACTAATCCTACCAATAGCATCAACTAAGTTATCGATTGAAAAAACTCAAGATATTAGGCAGCAACTATCATTAAATGATTATCTACAAGAAGTACCTGGTCTTTTTGTTCAAAATTCCAATAATTTCTCTCAAGACATGCGTGTGTCTATTCGTGGTTTTGGGTCTCGTTCTGCATTCGGTATAAGAGGTGTTAAAATATTAGTCGATGGCATACCGGAAACGACTCCAGATGGTCAAGGTCAGATAGATAATCTTAATTTAGGAATCATTGATAATATAGAAGTCATAAGAGGACCTTCAGCAACACTTTACGGAAATGCCTCAGGGGGTATTATAAGTATTAATACCTTAGATAGAGTAGATAGTTTATTTTTTAAAGGTGGTGTCACAGGTGGAAGTTATAATTTGCAGCGATACCAATTGTTATCAGGATTCAATTCAGGGAAAACTACTTTCTTGCTCGAGGGTAATTATACCAAAACTGATGGTTACAGAGTTCGAAGCGGGTTTACTAACTACAATTTTAACGGAAGGATGATTTATCGGCCATCTGAAAATTCTAAATGGAATATCCACATTAATTATACGGATAGCCCAAAAGCTGAAGATGCTGGCGGCTTAACTCTAGAAGAACTTAATACTAAACGTCGTCAAGCAAGACAGCGTAACATCGATTTTAAGACTGAGGAATCTATTAGACAATTTAAGATTGGCACGAGTTTTAATTATAAACTTAGTAATAAGATAGATTTTTCATCCTATGGGTTCTATTCCAACCGAAAATTTGATGGAAAACTTCCTTTTGAATTTGGAGGCATTGTAGATTTGAATCGAAATTATTTTGGTAACGGAAGTAGTATTGATTTTAAATCTTTGAAAAACAAACTCAAGATAGGCTATGATTGGGCTTTACAAAATGATGATAGATTACGTTATAGAAACTTAGAAGGAAGTCAAGGTGATTTAACATTAGATCAATTAGAAAAATTCTCAACTTTTGGAGTATTTGCATTAAATCATTTAAGTATGGATGACTTTTTGATTAGAGCTGGTCTTCGATACGATTTTAATAAATTAAAAGCAGAGGACAATTTTTTGAATAACGGAAATGATTCCGGAGATATTAATTTAAGTGCTTTTAACCCTAGTTTAGGTATTAACTACAGGTTGCATAAAAATGCTTCAATCTTTGCTGGGTTTTCAACTAGTTTCGAAACACCTACTCTAAGTGAGTTATCTGCCAATCCAGATGATTCGGGAGGGTTTAATGAAGATTTAAAGCCTCAAAAAGCAACTAATTTCGAATTAGGTTTTAAACATAAAACTAGCAAACAGTATTTTGAAGCAGTACTATTCTTCATCAAAACAAATGATGACTTAGTGCCTTATGAATTAGAAGCATTTCCAGATAGAACATTTTTCAGGAATGCTGGAAGTACTAGTCGCAGAGGTTTAGAGTTAAGCTATAATAGACATTTATCTAAGAACTTGGCCCTGTCAACAGTTTACACTTATTCCGATTTTCAATATGAATCTTATACCATTCCTTCGGGAGATTTTAAAGATAATGTGTTACCAGCAATCCCCGAACATAAGGGCTTAGTCTCATTAATATTTCAAGATAAAAACCTAACTACTAAACTAGAAGGTAATTATATTGGAAGTTTGTATGCAAATGATGCTAATACCGTTGAAGTAGATAGTTATACATCGGTAAACTTAAATATTGGTTACAAAATTGAAACAAAGACTTTAATACTATCACCTTTTTTGGGAATAAATAATCTATTCGATATAAAGTATAACGATAATATTCGCATTAATGCCTTTGGTGGTCGTTACTATGAAGCTGCTCCTGGGTTTAATGTGTTTGGAGGGACGCGAATACGATTTTAGTATCAATGAAATCTTTTTATATTTAGTCAAAATTCAATACATGCTCAAAAAAGTCTTTGGAAGTGCCGTATTTGGCGTAGAAGCTACAACAATAACTGTTGAAGTAAATGTAGATGGAGGTATAGGTTACCATTTAGTTGGGCTTCCAGACAATGCTATTAAAGAGAGTAATTACCGTATTGCAGCTGCACTTCAGAATAACGGTTACAAAATCCCTGGAAAGAAGATTACCATTAATATGGCGCCAGCCGATTTACGTAAAGAAGGCTCTGCTTATGACCTGACTTTAGCTATTGGAATTTTAGCAGCCTCAAAACAAATACAAGCAGATGCGCTTGGTGAATTCCTAATTATGGGAGAACTTTCTCTAGATGGTGGGTTGCAACCCATAAAGGGCGCATTACCAATAGCAATTAAGGCCAGAGAGGAAGGCTATAAGGGATTTATTCTTCCTATTCAAAATGCCAAAGAAGCTGCTATTGTAGATGGTTTGGAAGTATATGGTGTGGAAAACATTAAACAAGTCATTAACTATTTTGATAAAGGCGAATCCCTTGAGCAAACCATCATAAATACACGAGAAGAATTTGCCAAAAACTTAAACTTCCCTGAATTCGATTTTGCTGATGTAAAAGGGCAGGAAAGTATTAAACGCTGTATGGAAATTGCCGCTGCTGGCGGACATAATATCATCCTAATTGGGCCTCCTGGAGCCGGAAAGACCATGTTAGCTAAGAGACTGCCGAGCATACTTCCGCCAATGACATTAAAAGAAGCTCTAGAAACGACTAAGATACATTCGGTAGTAGGAAGAGTAAAGGATAGTGGGCTGATGGCACAACGGCCATTTAGGAGTCCACATCACACAATAAGTAATGTTGCCCTTGTCGGCGGAGGCAGTTACCCACAACCAGGCGAAATTTCCTTGTCTCATAATGGTGTGTTGTTTTTAGATGAATTGCCAGAATTTAAGAGAGAAGTTTTGGAGGTGATGCGTCAGCCGTTAGAAGATAGAGAAGTAACCATTTCGAGAGCTAAATTTACTGTCACATATCCATCGTCTTTTATGTTAGTGGCAAGTATGAATCCGAGCCCTAGTGGGTATTTTAACGACCCGGACTCGCCTGTAACCTCATCGCCTGCAGAGATGCAACGTTATTTAAGCAAGATTTCTGGACCGTTATTGGATAGAATTGACATTCACATAGAAGTTACACCTGTTCCTTTCGAGAAACTATCTGATGACCGTAAAGGAGAAACCTCAGTCGAGATTAGACAGCGAGTAACCAAGGCTAGAGAACAACAAACAAAACGTTTTGCCGAATCTGATGTCGTGCATTATAATGCACAAATGAATACTAAACAGATTCGTAAACATTGCAAATTGGATGATGCTTCCATGCAACTTTTAAAAACCGCTATGGAAAGATTGAATCTTTCTGCTAGAGCTTACGATAGAATTTTAAAAGTTTCCAGAACCATTGCCGACCTTGAAGGTTCTGAAGCTATAACAGGCGCTCATATCAGCGAAGCCATCCAATATAGGAGCTTGGATAGAGAGGGTTGGTTGGGATAAAGTTTTAACACTTTTTAAGACTTTCTTCAATTAACGAGTGCTTTGCATTGATTACTTTTAAGGTCTAATCAAAAATCACATATTTTATGAATACTATGAAATTTAAGGCATTTGCTATTTGCGCTATGCTTTTAATTGGATTTACATCCTGTAAAAAAGAAAGCGCTGGAGATAAACTTGCCTTGGACTTTGAGAAATACGAATTGGAGAACGGTCTTCAGGTTGTACTTCATCAAGATAAGTCAGACCCTATTGTATCTCTAGCGATTCAATACGGTGTAGGTTCTAACCGAGAAAAAACTGGAAGAACGGGATTTGCACACCTTTTTGAACACATGTTATTTCAGGAGTCGGAAAATGTTCCTCAAGATCAATTCTTCAAAAAAATTCAAGATGCAGGTGGAACGCTAAATGGAGGGACTTGGAAAGACGGTACAATATACTATGAAGTTGTTCCTAACAATGCCATGGAGATGATTATGTGGTTAGAAAGTGACAGAATGGGATATCTCATTAACACTGTAACCGAATCTGCGTTTTACAATCAGCAAGAAGTAGTTCAAAATGAGAAGAGACAGCGTGTAGATAACAATCCTTACGGACATACACGTTGGGTTATAGATAAAGCTATTTATCCAGAAGGACATCCATATAACTGGCAAGTTATCGGAGAACTTGTAGACCTTCAAAATGCAACTATTGATGATGTTAAAGAGTTTTACGATAAGTACTATGGACCAAATAATGCAACATTAGTATTAGCTGGGGATTTTGAAACGGAAGAGGCAAAGGCTTTAATCGAAAAATATTTTGGAGAAATTAAAAGACGTCAAGAAGTACCTAAGTTAGAAGCACAACCTGTCACTATTGCTGAAACTAAACGTTTCATGCATGAGGATGCTTTTGCAAAAGCACCACAACTAAATATGGTTTGGCCAACGGTGCAGCAATATACAGACGATGCTTATGCATTGGATTTCCTCGGGCAATTAATGGCAAATGGTAAGAAAGCACCATTGTACAAAGTATTGGTAAAAGACAAAGAATTAACCTCTAGAACCAGAGCTTACAACAATTCTCAAGAGATAGCAGGTGACTTTAGAGTCAACATTACTGCTAATGATGGTAAAAGCTTGGCGGATGTTGAAGCGGCAGTTTTTGAGGCATTTCAAAAATTTGAGACAGAAGGTATTACGGACCGAGATATAGAACGCATAAAGGCGAGTCTAGAAACTGATTTTTATAACGGAATTAGTAGTGTACTTGGTAAATCATTCCAATTGGCACAATACAATGTGTTTGCAGGGGATCCAGGGTTTATCACACAAGATATTGAGAACATTAAGAAAGTCACAAAAGAAGATGTGATACGTGTTTATAATAAATACATAAAAGATAAACCTTATGTGATTACAAGCTTTGTTCCTAAAGGACAAGTTGATTTAGCTGCTAAAGATTCTCAAGTTGCTGCTGTAGTTGAAGAAAAAATTACTGAAAACGTTGAAAAGGCAATTGCTGATAGTAATGATGAGGTTGTTAAAACACCATCTGCTTTCGATAGATCTGTGCAGCCAGAACAAGGGGAAGCACCGAAGCTGAATGTTCCAGAGTCTTGGGATGTAACGTTGTCAAATAACATGAGGGTTTATGGTGTTGAACAAAACGAATTACCATTGGTGAACTTTAGTCTAACAATAGATGGAGGTCATTTATTAGATTCTATGGATAAAGTTGGAGTGGCTAACCTTATGACAGACATCATGATGGAAGGTACTGCTAACAAGACACCAGAAGAGTTGGAAGAAGAAATTGAGTTACTTGGTGCGTCTATCAATATGTTCACAGGACGTGAATCTATTACTATCCAAGGAAATACATTGGTAAGAAACTTTGAAAAGACTATGGACTTGGTTGAAGAAATTTTGCTAGAGCCTAGATGGGATGATGAGGAACTTGGACGAATTAAGACCAGTACGATTAATGGCATTAAGCGTTCTGCTGCAAATCCTAATACGGTTGCAAGGAATGTTTATAATAAGCTGATTTATGGTGAAGGCCATCCTTTTGCGCATCCTACAAGTGGTACAAAAGAATCTGTTGAATCCATTACGATGGATGATTTAAAAGCCTTCTATAACAATAATTATTCGCCTTCTGTATCGAGATTTCATATCGTTGGTAATATCACAAAAGAAAAAGCTTTAAGCGCTTTAAAAGACCTTGAAACTAAGTGGGAAGCTAAAGATGTAACGATTCCTACATTCGAAGTGAGTAATGATAGGGATAAGTCTTCATTGTACTTCGTAGATATTCCAAATGCAAAACAATCTGTTATCAATATTGGATATTTAGGAATGAAGCGTACAGATCCAGATTATTTCCCAGCGACGGTTATGAATTATAAGCTCGGTGGGTCGTTCTCAGGTAATGTAAATTTAATTCTAAGAGAGGAAAAAGGATATACATATGGTGCTAGAACGCGTTTCAGCGGCACCAATAATCCTGGAACTTTTACTGCATCATCTAGTGTTAGAACTAATACGACGTTTGAATCTGTAAAGATTTTTAAAGACGAAATAGAGAAATACAAAAACGGAATCTCTCAAGAAGATTTAGACTTTACTAAGAATGCATTAATAAAATCTAATGCGAGACGTTTCGAATCTCAATTTTCTTTATTGGGGATGCTTCAGGATATGAGTAATTATAATCTTCCTAAAGATTATATAGCAAAAGAAGAAGATATTGTACGTAATATGACTTTAGAGCAGCACAAGGCCTTGGCTAATAAACTCCTTGATGAAAAGAAGATGGGGTATTTAGTAATTGGGGACGCTGCTACGCAATTCGATAAGTTCAAGAATGCTGGATTCGATGAGGTCATTCTTTTAGATAAAGATGCCAAGAAAGTGGATATTGGAAATGTAAAGATGTAATATCTTAATTCATACACGTTTAAAGGCGCAATAACTATTGCGCCTTTTTTGTTACCCATTTTCGAGATTGTTTTGCGCTAAAAATTCTAGTATCTTGTGATTCTAACAAACCATTATATGAAAAACATCTCCTTACTATTTTTATCCCTTTTTTTAAGCTGTAATTCTTCACAAAAAAAAGACGAAGTTATGGCTAGTGAGACTATTGAAATAGTGTCTGAGCCTTTTCTTGACTTAGAAGCGGCAAATAATTTGGCGGAGTTGCCTCTGCATTGTATGGACACTGAGTATCCTAATAAACTTAACCAAACTATTGGTGGTGATTATGATTTGCAAGCTCCTAAGACATTACATCCAGCATTTTATGGATGTTTTGATTGGCATTCTGCGGTTCATGGTCATTGGAGTCTAGTGTCTTTATTGAAACAGTTTCCAAAGCTTGAGAAGGCAGATGAAATTAAGGAGAAGTTGACTGTAAACATGTCTAAGCAAAATATTTTGATTGAAGTCGCTTATTTTGATGGAGCGTATAATAAGTCTTATGAAAGAACTTATGGCTGGGCTTGGGTGTTAAAACTAGCCGAAGAATTGTATACTTGGGATGACCCATTGGCAAAAGAACTTGAGAGTAATTTGAAGCCGTTAACAGATTTAATGGTTACTAAATACATCGAATTCTTGCCAAAACTAAATTATCCTATTCGAGTAGGGGAACATCCAAATACGGCTTTTGGATTGAGTTTTGCGTACGATTATGCTAAAGCTTCTGGACATGATGAATTAAAGAGAATCATAGAAAAACGAGCTCGAGATTTTTATATTAATGATAAAGAATGTCCCATTACATGGGAGCCAAGTGGCTTTGATTTCCTTTCCCCGTGTCTAGAAGAAGCTGCATTAATGAAACGTGTTTTGTCGGAGGAAGAATTTAAAACATGGATAGATACATTTCTACCTGAGCTTAAAAGCAAAACTTTTGATATTGAGAGAGGTGAAGTATCAGACAGAACAGACGGAAAATTGGTGCACCTTGATGGAGTCAATTTTTCGAGAGCATGGAGTTTAAATAAAATTGCAGAAGATATGCCAGAATTGGACCATTTAAAGAATATAGCTAACATGCACATAAATCATTCGCTGCCAAACATAGTTGATGATGATTACGAAGGTGGTCATTGGCTGGGTAGTTTTGCATTATACGCATTAAACTCTGTGGCTTATGATTAAAAAGTGGTTTAAAAACATTGGTCCCGGACCATTAATTGCAGCCGCATTCATAGGGCCAGGAACGGTAACAGTTTGCACACTAGCTGGAGTTAATTTTGGATTTGCACTATTATGGGCGATGTTGTTGTCTATATTAGCTACTGTTGTATTACAAGAAATGGCAGCTAGACTTGGGATTATTACACAAAAAGGCTTGTCTGAAATTATTAGAACAGAGATTGATAATCCGGTATTGAAAATATTTGTTGTGGTTTTAATTTTGTCTGCGATAGTTATTGGTAACGCAGCATATGAAGCAGGCAATATTAGTGGTGCAATTCTCGGATTAGAGACGTTTGTTGAGAATCCTAACATTAATATAGGAACTCTTTCTTTCAATTACATTAGTCTAATTATTGGTATTATAGCTTTTATCCTCTTATATATTGGTAATTACAAAGTTTTAGAAAAAGTGCTGGTAAGTCTTGTGATTTTGATGAGTCTAGCTTTTTTAACAACTGCGATAATGACAAAGCCAGATATCCTAGCACTTCTAAAAGGTGCTTTTGTTCCTAAATTCCCTGAAGAAAGTATCTTAACTATTATAGCTTTAATAGGCACAACAGTAGTGCCTTATAATTTATTTCTTCATGCGTCATTGGTAAAGGAGAAGTGGTCGAGTGATAACTTAGACCTAGCTCGTAAAGACACGTTTGTAGCCATTGTATTGGGAGGTTTGGTCTCCATGGCCATTATTATCTCTGC
>CALDUJ010000062.1 GCA_937923735.1 uncultured Flavobacteriaceae bacterium
AGTGAATGAAACGATTAGAATAATAAAAAAATTAGAAATATTTAAGCGCATTTTGAGTGTTTTAAAATCGAGTAGAATTTACAAATAATTTGATTAATTATTAAAAGAAACATATATATTTGCAGTCCTTAAAAGGATAACCATTTTCGGGGTGTAGTACCGCATCAAGTGCGGCATAAACTACGCTCATGAAAAATTATTAAAATAGTAGCATTTGAATTCCCAATTGCAATATTCAAATCTATTAAAATTCGGGGTGTAGCGTAGCCCTGACGAAGATGACGCAATAGCGTTATTATCGCGCCGCGTTTGGGACGCGGAGGTCGTCACGCTAGAGGCGTGACCACCCATTAGGAATATGAAGTATATTGTTTACATACTATTTAGTGAGAGTAAACAAAAACATTATGTTGGTCAGACAGATGATATCGTCAATCGTTTAGAGAGACATAATAGTGGAAGAGTAAAATCAACTAGATATGGTGTTCCATGGAAGTTGATTAAGACTATTGAAGTGAAAACACGCTCTGAATCCATGCTTTTAGAGGGCAAGATAAAAAGAAGAGGAGCAAAAAGATATTTAGAAGATAATCATTTCGGGGTGTAGCGTAGCCCGGTTATCGCGCCGCGTTTGGGACGCGGAGGTCGCAGGTTCGAATCCTGCCACCCCGACAAAATAAAGCAGAAAGTTCTCGTAGAAAATTTATTTTCTTAAGAGAACTTTTTTGGTTTAGATATAATTAAAGCAAAGCTTTAATTTACAACATACTATAATCAGGATGACCAAGTGTGGTAAGGTAATCGTAACTCCAGTAATGTTATATTCACTCTATACGGACATAATTTTCCGAGTAAATGCGGTCACCTTCAGGTCCGATTTCAATTTGCGAATAGCTGTTGGGTTTTAATTGTAATTCAAAAGAGAAAACACGCATAGTATCTATGACTTGAAGCATGGATTCAGAACCATATTCTAAAGTTTCAATAAGCATCCCTTCATTTATAGTATAAGAACCATAACCAAAGTACTCAGTAGAATCCCGAGGTACTTGACGACTCCACATCACCTTGTTTTTAGTATATATTTTTACTTGTCGATACCCTTTTTGGTTCTGGACAGTATCTACGACTTCATTATCTTGGTAATTGTAGTAATTAACAAGCTCCCAAGTTCCTTGTAAAGTTTGATTTATATCATTGCTTGCTTCGTAAGCAGTGGCAGTATCGAATGAATTGTTATTTCGTCCGTTGAAGAAAAACAAAACAATAGGCAAAAAGATGTAAAGTGCAGTTTTCATTGTATTATTTTGATTTTAAGTTGATTATGCTATCTGTAAGTTACAATTTTTTTTAAAGAAGTTACGCAGATAAGCATTGAATTTCTATCATTATCTCTAATAATTAGATAGAGACTGTTAATAACTTACTATGTAAGGTTTCTATCAAAAAACCTACTTTTGCTATATAATATTTTGAAGGAATTATGTCAGATACGATAGAAAGAGTAAAATGCTTAATTATAGGGTCTGGACCTGCAGGTTATACAGCAGCTATTTATGCCGCTAGAGCAAATATGAAGCCTGTTTTATACCAAGGCACACAACCTGGAGGACAGTTGACAACAACTAATGAGGTAGAGAATTTCCCAGGTTATCCAGATGGTGTTACGGGGCCAGAAATGATGATGGAATTGCAGAAACAAGCGGAACGCTTTGAGACAGATGTACGTAATGGTTGGATTACTAAAGTAGATTTTTCTGGAGATGTACATAAAGTTTGGGTTAATGATGAGAAGGAGATTCATTGTGATACTGTAATTATTTCTACAGGAGCTTCGGCTAAGTACTTGGGATTAGAATCTGAGCAAAAATATTTGAAGCTAGGTGGAGGAGTGTCTGCTTGCGCAGTTTGTGATGGATTCTTTTACAGAAATCAGGAAGTTGTAATTGTTGGAGCAGGAGATTCTGCTTGTGAAGAAGCACATTATCTTTCAAAGCTTTGTACTAAAGTAACTATGCTTGTTAGGAGAGATCAGTTTAGAGCTTCTAAAATTATGGAAGCTAGAGTGCGAAATACAGAAAATATTGAAATCCTTTTTAACACAGAAACTGATGAGGTTTTAGGTGATGGACAATTGGTTACTGGTGTAAGAGTAAAAAATAATGTTTCTGGGGATACTCATGAAATTCCTGCAACTGGATTTTTTGTTGCTATTGGACACAAACCAAACACAGATATCTTTAAAGATTTCTTAGACTTAGACGAAACGGGTTACATAATAAATGTTCCGGGAACATCTAAAACAAATGTGGAAGGTGTTTTTGTAAGTGGTGATGCTGCAGATCATGTCTACAGACAAGCAGTAACGGCAGCTGGTACTGGTTGCATGGCAGCCTTAGATGCGGAACGTTGGTTAGCGGCTAAAGATACTTCTTTTGAAGTGTCTACGTCTACTTATAATTAAAATATAAAGAAAAACGTATAAAAAAGCCGAAGTAACTTGTACTTCGGCTTTTATTTTGTCTGTGTTAAACTTTATTTGAGTTCTTTCTTATGAAGTTTCACAGTTCCTTCAAATTTATTGATAGTTATTTTAGGATTCTCATATAGATAAACTTCGCTACTTCCTGTAGCGTCTATTATGACCTCTTCAATTGCTTGTATATACACATCAGAGCTTCCTTCAGCCAAAACTGTACATGTGTTAGATGTAAGGTTTCTACCTATAAAATTAGTGCTATTGTCTGCCCGAACATTAAGAGTATCAACATCACCTTCAATTTTTGCATCTGCACGTTGATATAAATCAATTTTGATATCCGTCGAATTAATCAAGGCTTCTAGCTTACTATTATCACTTAATTCCAATGTTGATGTGTTTGCAGTGACATTAAGCTCAGCTTTGGACTTATCAGAGTTAATGAACTTAAACATGTCGCTCTTGAGGGTCAAAAACATTTTGGAAGACCCAGTAGCTTTTACTGTTAATTCTGGAATATCAATAGTATTTATAGTACTTATTTGTCCATTTTCCTTTGTTTCGATAAGGTTTAGAGCATCGGTATAAGCTATTTTAATTTCAAGAGCTTTCTTTGAAGTAATACGCTTGGTAGACCTAAGAGACAAGGTTTTGTCATTAACACTGACTTCTATTATTTCATGAAGATTTTCATCTGTTTCAATTTCAACAAAAGGGCTGTCTCTTTTTACAATAGTGACTTTAAAATCTTCGCCAATTAAGATTCGCGTAAAATCTTCGACTGTTGTTTTTTCTGTGGTAACAATCTTATTACCTTTTATTTTGTCTTTACGCTGAGCATTAACATTTGATAACGAGAATGTTAATATGGCTATTAAAACAATTTTCTTAATCATAATTAGTTTTTAGTTCTGTTACAAACAAATATAAACAAAAACCATCCCAAACTTAACTGAGGTTAAATTTAGGATGGTAAAAACAAGATGCTGAAGCCAGTTCGGCACAGGTTGGTTAGTTGTTTTAATGCTCAATTTTTTGAGCAGTGATACTGAAGTAAATTCAGCACGGGTTGATTGGTCCTTCGACTTTGCTCAGGACAGGTTTTTGATTGATTGGTTTTGATTGATGTAATTAATGCTTTCTTATGTTTCCAGAAACACTGTCACTTTTATTTACTTTATCTGGGTTGCCATAATAGGTATGTCCCCTCCGCTAGATGCTTTTGCAGTCAGTTCTTCTGATGAATACAATGTGATATCACTTCCACTTGTCGCTTTAGCATCAGTTATTTTTGACTTTAACTTAGCCGCTTTAATATCACTTCCACTCGTAGATTCTGCTGATAATCTATTAGTAGTTCCAGAAAGCCTTAAATCGCTACCGCTTGTTGCTTTACAAACAACAGATTCAGCGTCTATTTCTAATTCCATATCACTTCCACTAGTACTTTTTAGCTCTAGTCTGTCAGTTTTAATGGTATTGGTTGAGAAGACATCACTACCGCTAGTTGAAGTGATTTTTCTAATGTCATCAAATTCCACCATTACCTTTTGTGCTGAAGAACGAGCAATGTTTTCATCAGTATGAATATGGAGCACACCATCTTTTACTTCAGTTAAGATGATATCGTGAAGATTTTCATCTGCTTGTACTTTTACACTTTCAGAGTTTCCTTGAGTTAGATATACGTCTAAACCTTCGGCAGCTTTAATACTATGAAAGGATGCATCTAAGTTTCTTGTTTCTGTCATTACATTGCCATTACCTTTTACTCCTGGACCAAAGTTTATGTCGAAGTTGCAAGAGAACAATAGTAAGGCCATTACTATTGATACAATGATTTTTGCTAATGTTGTCATAACTGTTTGTTTTTTGATTGATGATTATTGATTGATAATTGTTTAATTATGAGGTAAAACTACTTATATAGACGTGCTATTTAAATAATAGGTTACCCAATTGTTGTTTTTTATTTCCGAATTGTTAATTGTTATCGTCTGATGTAATTTCTATACCGTCTTCATCGATATTTACTTTTACGTCTTCACCCTTTGCCTTAATGCCGTCTTCATCAATTTTAAGACTGCCATTGTCAGTATTTATCTCTACGCCATCTTCATCTATTTTTATACCTCTAGCATCGTTATTGATGTTTACTTTTACTTTATAGTCGTCATCATCACAATCCAAACAAATCATGTCATCTTCAATGACTTTTAGGTAATGTTCTTCTGTACCATTTTTAAGGATGTCATTATAATAATCTGAATTTCTATGGTATGAATAGGTGTTGTCATCCGCGTAAACTGTTGTACCTTCTGGTAAATAGAGCGTTAACTCGACCTTTTGGTCATGATACTTATTTTCCAATGCTGTGGTCAAATACGAATTTAATAGCAACGTGTTGCCGTCTAATTTATAACCATAGTTTATATTATTTGCAAATTCCTTAGCTTCTTGATAGGTTCTCGCATCTGCTATTTTCTCAATCCCTATAGAAGCTACGGAATCTTTTGTTGATCTAACAATGAGTCTAACATCCGAAGAGTAAATCATTTTCTCATCGTTTTCATCGTAAACCAATCTAAAAGGTTCACTACTGTATCTTCCAAAACGTTTTGTATATAATGAGTTACTTGCCATTCTGATATTTAGTGTGTCATTTGACGTAATCATTAGCTCTCTTTGCTCTGTAACACTTGCATCCATTGCATGTTCGGCAACTTGACGTATACCTAATACAGCTAATGATATAATGGATATTAACCAAAGTCCTAGTAAGCTAAATTTTGCAACGTTTCCTATCGATTTTAGGTTGTTTACTAATATTTTTAATCCTAAATAAAACAGTATAAAAAATGGTATACCTACTGCAAAAAGAAGTAATAATGACCACAACCATACAGGAGTTTTGCTACTCATCGCTGCTTCAGCAATATCAATTCCTGGAACGTGTATTGCATCTGCAATACCAGTAGTGAATAATGCGATTACTAATGCGATTAAAGTTGCTGCGCCCGTTATGATCATAATGACCCCAATGAACTTGGCAAATACCTTCAAGAAAAACATGATGACATCACCTAACGAATCGAAAAAAGACTTTGATGTGGATTTTATTCGTTCGCCTTGCCTGGGCAAGTCAATATTCTTTACGGTGTCCGATACGGTCTCAGAAACAGATTCAAATCCGTCCTTGATTTTTTTTTCGATGTTGCTGATGTTTACAGGCTCTCCAGTCATTGTCAATTTATCTGACGTACTTAAAGCCTCTGGAACAAGTATCCAAAAAAGAATATAAATAAAGATAAATGTTCCTCCAGATCCAATTGCTAATAATATCCAAAGCAATCTTACCCATACTGTATCTATACCCAAATAATGTGCTAATCCAGAAGATACTCCTCCGATATAAGAATTGTCTGTATCTCTAAAAAGCTTCTTTGAACTACTTTTAGGTTTTCTTTCCCACGATTTAGGTTCGTCTTCAAAGATTTCATTATCAACGAGGTAATCTTCTGGCTGACCCATGATAGTGATTACCTCGTCAACTTCTTTTAATCTTACTACTTGCTTGTCATTTTCGACACGCTCGCTAAAGAGTTCAGCGATACGAGCCTCAATATCTGCAATAATTTCGTTTCGGCCTTGAGAGTCTGTAAATGAACGTTTTATAGCCTCAAGATAGCGTTGCAATTTTGCGTATGCATCTTCATCTATATGAAAAAATATACCTGCTAAATTTATGTTGACTGTTTTATTCATTTTTTGGTGTTTTTTTGTCTTGTTACTAGGTTAACGGCGTTTTGTAAATCACTCCAAGTACCATTAAGTTCTTTTAAAAAGAGCTTTCCGGTTTCTGTTAAGCCGTAATATTTTCTTGGAGGTCCTGATGTTGACTCTTCCCAACGATAGTTCAGAAGGCCAGCATTCTTGAGCCTTGTTAGTAAAGGGTAGATTGTTCCCTCAACTACAAGCATCTTTGCGTCTTTTAATGTGCCGAGTATTTCTGCCACGTATGCATCTTCATCTTTGAGGATGGATAGGATGCAGTATTCCAGAACACCTTTACGCATTTGTGCTTTTGTGTTTTCTATTTTCATAATATTAGATAGAATTTAGATTCTTTAAAACTGTTCATTTTTGATTGATTGATGGTTATTTGATGAATTTTATAGTTAATGGATACTTATATGGTTCTCCATTATTTGCCTTTACCATTGCGGTAATGACTAATACGATTTCTATTACGAATACTGTTATAAAAATAATAGCAGCTAAAATAGCCAGGATGACGAAACCAGAGGCATTATGTATATCGTCACCATCTATATATACATTATGATTATTAAAGAAGAATTCATCGGGAAAGCTTCCGGCAAATACATAAAGAAAAATAGGAATGGTAATAATTACAGCAGCTATTGCATATAATAAAATGCTTAATTGAAAATTAATTGCTTGCTTACCATGTTCGTCAACAAAATCTGATTTATCCTTATTCATAGTCCATAATATTAATGGAAGAATGAAATTGCCTAACGGAATAAAGAACTTCGAAAAGGTCGATAAATGTATAAAGGCTGCTAGATTTTTTTGATGTGTTGTTAACATGATATTAAAACGTATAATAGTTTCTTATACAAATATATGTCTTTTAAAAGGTATTATGTTACGCATAGTACTAATAATTAACATTTTTTTAACATTATTTCTTCATGATTATTTTCGGTATTTTTACTGAAACATTCAGTAATTATGAAGCTTACAGCTCGAAAGGTCAACCTATTTAATCTCTTTAATTTACCTGCAGCTTATTTTTCAGGTGTACGTGCAAAGTATATAGATGATGAGTCTTGTACTGTAACAGTAAAGCATAGATGGATTAATCAAAATCCATTTAAGTCTATGTTTTGGGCAGTGCAAGGGATGGCTGCTGAACTTACTACAGGAGCTCTTGTGTTAATGAAAATTCGTGAGAGTAATAAAAAGATATCAATGCTAGTCCTTAATAATAATGCAACCTTTACCAAGAAAGCAACCGGTAGAGTTACATTTAAATGTGAAGATGGTAAATTAGTTGATGAAGCAATTCAAAAAAGTATTGAGACAGGTGAGGGTCAAACAGTTTGGATGAGAGCAGTTGGCAAAAATGCTGATGGAGTTGAGGTATCTACTTTTAATTTCGAATGGACGCTTAAAGTAAAAGGCTAGCCTTTTACTTAAGTATTCAGTTGGCAGTGCCAGTATTCAGTAAATTGTAACAAAAAATAAGACCAGTCTACAAATAAACATATCAACAGATAAACTTATAAAACATGACATCACACGAAATAGATTACAGAATTTACGGAGAAGAAATGCAGTACGTTGAGATAGAACTCGACCCGCAAGAAGGTGTTGTTGCAGAAGCTGGGACTTTTATGATGATGGATGAAGGTATAAAAATGGAAACCATTTTTGGAGATGGTTCTACTAAGGATAAAGGATTTCTTGGTTCCATATTAGGAGCAGGTAAGCGTATCTTAACGGGAGAAAGCCTATTTATGACTGCATTTTATAATGACTTGACGGGAAAACGCAATGTATCTTTTGCTTCACCTTATCCTGGGAAAATTGTTCCAATAGATTTGACCGAATATGGTGGAAAGTTTGTATGTCAAAAAGATGCTTTTCTTTGCGCGGCAAAAGGAGTTAGCGTTGGCATTGAGTTCAGTAAGAAACTTGGACGTGGTCTATTTGGAGGCGAAGGATTTATCATGCAAAAGTTGGAGGGTGACGGAATGGCATTTGTACATGCAGGAGGTACTATGGCAAAGAAAACATTAGAAGCAGGAGAAACGTTGAAAGTAGACACGGGTTGCATCGTTGGCTTTACAAAAGATATCGATTACGATATTGAATTTGTAAAAGGCATAAAGAATAAAGTCTTTGGAGGAGAAGGGTTATTCTTTGCAAGACTGCAAGGACCAGGAACCGTTTACATTCAGTCATTACCATTTAGTAGGTTAGCTGGGCGTGTCTTAGCTACTGCTCCTAGAGGTGGTGGAAAAGATAGAGGAGAAGGAAGTATTCTCGGAGGCTTAGGAGATATATTGGATGGTGATAATAGGTTTTAATTACTCTATTGAATTGATTATCAATTAAATAGTAATTTTCCTACGTTTTATTTTTAGCTAAACTTTAACACCGTTCGTCGAAATTTAATAAATACGTACGCGTTTTTTTAATATCTTTAAATTATCTAACAAAAAAGATTGATAGCCTATAGATTGAATTTACTTTAAACACCTAACAACTAAAATAATTTCAAATTATGGCAAGAGCAATGTTTGAGTATACCAAGACTGTACTAAAAAAAGTGAGTTTTGATGTGAATCTGTTCTGCAAAGAGGTAGAAAAAGCAATACAGCGATTACTGCCTTATGAAATTGAGGAACTCAAGATTTTTATTAACTCCTTGATACAGCAGAACCCAGAATTAAACAAGTGTCTAATATTATTAAAAGCATAGAAAAAGCGACCTATTGGTCGCTTTTTTATTTTTGAACAGGGCTTATAATTTCCACATTTTGAAAAGCAATTGCTCCGCGAACAATTCCAGAGATGATATCTTGAAGCGCCTCAATAATTTGCATCTTTAATTCGCTTTTATGATATATAATACTTACTTCCCTTGCAGGAGCAGGCTCATTAAAGTGATGCAAGTTTGCTTTTTCAGTTTCTTTTATGTCTAGCGTATGTAAATAGGGAAGGAGTGTCATACCTAATCCTTCATTAGATAACTTTATTAGGGTTTCAATACTACCACTTTCTATTTGAAAAGGGTCATCGATACTGTTTTTAAATGCTTTACAGAGATTAATGACACCATCTCTGAAACAATGGCCATCTTCCAGCAGTAGCATATCATCGATTTCTAAATCTAAAACATCTAATTTTTTCTTATCACTTAGTCTATGATTGTTGGGAACATACCCTACAAATGGTTCGTAAAACAGAACACGCTCTTTTATATTTTCGTTTTCTAACGGTGTTGAGACAATCGCAGCGTCTAAATGGCCCTCATTTATTCTGGAAATTATTTCATCGGTTGTATGTTCTTCAATATGGAGTTTTACTTTCGGGTATTTTTTTATGAAGTTCTTCAGGAACATTGGTAATAATGTAGGCATTATCGTTGGTATGATGCCCAGTTTGAATTCTCCTCCAATAAATCCTTTTTGCTGATCTACAATATCGCTGATACGCTCAGATTCGTTTACAATATTCCTAGCTTGATGCACTATTTTTTTACCAACATCTGTCAACTCTATTGGTTTCTTGCTTCTATCGAAAATCAAGATATCTAACTCATCTTCTAACTTTTGTATTTGCATACTCAGTGTTGGTTGAGTTACAAAGCATTTCTCGGCAGCTTTTGTGAAGTTTTGGTTTTCTGCAACTGCTAGTACATAATTTAGTTGAGTGATTGTCATAGTATTTAATTTGCTTATACAAAAATACTAATTCAATCAATAAAATTTATCATAATAGATAGTTAAAAATGATTTTTGATTAGATAAAATTGATGCAAAAAAAAGGTCAAGTAATCTTACTTGACCTTTTGAAATATAGCTGACTTCTTACTTTGATTAATTGTTGTTTAAAACCTGATATTCATTTTTATATCCTCATTTTCAACTTCAAATTTTGATGCCGAGAATTGAGGAGGTCCATAACTCATAGGATTATTTGAAGAACCGAAGTTTTCCTTCGGCATACCATTAGTTTCAAAATCCATTCGATTATTCTCATTTTTATCATGTAGAGCAATAATTGCATAAGTGCCTGGAGTAACGCTTTCAAAAGTGACAGTTATTTTTCCATCTACTATTTTGCTTTCCTTGCTTTGGATACCATTTGCTACCATAAAGGTTTCAGAAGTATGGAGACCCAATATAACTTTACCTTCGTCACTTGTAACGTTGTCAATAGTTACCTCTATGGAAATACCTTTGGTATCTTGACCGAAAGTGAAAGCTGAGAATAATAATGCGATAGATAATAATAAAGTTTTCATTTGATAAATTTTAAAGTGTTATAGAAGTCAAATGTAATTCGCCAATAATGTTACTTGCTAAAGTAAAAACCGAGTTGGCTCATTTCATAATGTTCTGTTTTATTTGATTAACACTTCAAATGTCATCACTTTTCAGAATATTAAATAAACTTAGTTACTCAATTGTAGTTTAAAGCGACTGAGTTGTTAATTTCTGAGAACAATCTCTACGCGTCGGTTTCTTCTGCGTCCCTCTCTTGTTGCATTAGAATCTATTGGTCTGCCTTCTCCAAACCCTTGAGCACTTAATCTGTCTGGATCAATACCTTTTGCTACAAGATAGTTCTTAACGGCCTTCGCACGATTTAATGACAATCTTAAGTTGTGTGTTTGGCTAGATGAGTTATCTGTATGACCTTCTATTGCGAATTTAGCAAAAGGATATGCATTCATAATAGTTACAACTTCATCTAATGCTGCTCTATCAGATGCACGTAATGTTGTTCTTCCATATTCAAACAAAAGAGTTTGCGCAAAATAGTTGATTTTTTCCTCATCTTGTTGGGAGATTTTTTCTTCTTCAGGACAACCAAAATTAGCAACTGTACCAACTACATTAGGACATTTGTCTACATCATCTAATACACCATCTTGGTCAGAATCAGGAATAGGACAGCCTTGGTTTGCTAATATGCCTGGAACTTCTGGACAAACATCATCTTTATCTTGAATGCCATCTCCATCGGTATCAGGACAGCCATTAAAAATCTTAAGACCAGCCAAATTAGGACAATCGTCAACCTTATCTTGGATGCCATCTCCATCATTATCAGGGCAACCATTAAATTCTGCTAAGCCAGGTACTTCAGGACATTTATCCCATTTGTCTTCTATACCATCTTCGTCTTTATCTTTAATACGTTTCTCACCACCAAATCTATACACAACACCTCCAGAATGCTGATAATGAGTTGTTCCATATTCTTTAAATGCTTTTTTGAGTGTTGATTGTAAGTTAATTCCAAACCTGTCTGTAACCCAAAAGTTGATTCCTGCCGTACCATTAATTGTACCGGCACCTATTTTATCAACCCAAGTATAGCCACCGCCAATACCAACATACGGATTTATTTTATTGACTGGCTTTTTAGCCTTACTCAAATTTAGCTTGAACATACCATCAATAGATAGGTAGTCGAACTCCATACCAGTTATAGGAAAATTTTCATCAATTGTATTTCTAGACCCAACCAGCTCAAAAATAAAGCCTGCATCTAAATACCGAGCTGCTGTAACTCTAATGGCAGCCGCCTCCATGTTCCAAGTAGCATAACGACCCATTTGTGGATTAAGGCCAGTAACCTCATCATTACTTCCCGTTGTAGGGTTATTAATAGCATTAATACCGATTCCAACAGCCCATTGATTAAACTTATCTTGAGCATTAGAAAAATTTGTAATGCATAGAAACGATAGAATAAATAGGCTCTTTAAGTAATTCATTTTTATGGAGTTGATTAACAGCAGTACCAATATATAGAATATTTAAATATCTGGCTTAGTTGAAATTATAAGTTTTGAACCAAGTTATAACAAACCTCTTGCTTTGATTTCCAGATATTTATTTATGGTATCTAAGGTTAAATTTTCTGGAGTAGTGAGTATAGAATAAATCCCGTATTTCTTAAGTTCATTTACTATTAGACGTTTTTCGAAAGCAAATTTTTCTGCAATGACTTTGTCGTATGCTTGTTGTATGGTTTGTGCTTCATCTTTAATTATGCTATTGAGCTCAGTGTTCTTGAAGAAAATAACGACAAGTAAATGATTCTTTGCTATGCCTTTTAGGTAAGGAAGTTGTCTGTAAAGACCATCTAAAGTTTCAAAATTTGTATAAAGAAGTATAAGACTTCTCTGTTTTATATTTCGTTTTACATCAGCATATAACCTGCTGAAATCACTTTCATAAAAGTCTGTATTTACATTATATAGAGATTCAAGAATGAGATTCATTTGTGATGTTCTACGTTCTGCAACAACGATGTTTTCTACCTTTTTGGAGAAAGTAAACATGCCAGCTTTATCTTGTTTTTTTAATGCAACGTTAGAAATCACCAATGCTGCATTAATAGCATAATCTACCAAACTGAGACCTTCAAAAGGCATTTTCATTACGCGTCCTTTGTCTATTACAGAATATACTGGCTGTGATTTTTCGTCCTGGAATTGATTAACCATTAAGGCATTTTTCTTAGCCGTTGCTTTCCAATTAATGGTTCGTAAATCATCTCCCATAACGTACTCCTTGATTTGCTCAAACTCCATAGTATGCCCTAGACGTCGGACTTTCTTTATGCCATATTGATGAAGGTTGTTACTTATAGCCATAAGGTCATACTTTCGCAACTGAATGAAGCTAGGGTAGGTTGGCACCATCGAAGTGTCGTCAAAAGTGAAACGTCTTGCAACTAAACCAAAAACTGATGTTGCGTAAATATTGAGTTTTCCGAAGTGATATTCTCCACGTTCGGTAGGACGTAATTCGTATTGTAGTTCGGTAACGCTGGAAGCGCTTAATTTTCTATCGATTTTAAAATCTCGTATCTGAAACTGTTCAGGAATTTCATCTATAATACGAATGTAAACAGGGAAAGTGTAGAAGTTCTCAATTGTTAGTGTAATCGGGTTTTGATCACCGTTAGATAATTTTTCTGGTAGAATCCGAGAACCATTTAGCCCTTTTTTGGTAAAAAATAGAATCAGTGTATCTAAAACAGTTAAGGCTACCAATGCTAATAATACAAGTTTAGCGATATTAAACCACCTTGGGAATATATAGCTTAAAACCAGTAATGCCATAACTGCCATACAGCTATAGAAAAAGCGGTTTTGTAAATAAAATGGTTTTAAGCGTTTCACTAATATTTGTTTAGACGTTTATTTGTTTTGTCACTCCCAAAACTTCGGGACACGAATGTTTCTTTTATCTGTTTACTGCGACTGAATACTGTTAACTAATTTACCTAGGAATTTCAACAGTTTCGATAATCTGTTTTATAATTTGTTTTGTAGTAACACCTTCCATTTCGCGTTCAGGAGTTACGATAACTCTGTGCTGCAATACAGGTACTGCGGAGCGTTTAATGTCCTCTGGCGTTACAAAATCACGACCACTCATGGCGGCAAATGCCTTACTGGCTTGTAAAATAGCAATCGATGCTCTTGGGGAAGCACCTAAATATAGGAATGGATTACTTCTAGTGTTCACTATAATATTGGCGATATAACTTACCAAATTTGGTTCTATCTGGATTTGCGTTACTAAATCTTGAAACTTCTTTACATTGGCTTTGCTCAAATGCGACGTAATTTTTGATGTTTTATCTGAGCCTCTAAGGTTTTGTTCTCTGTTAATGATTTCTACTTCCTCATCAAGATTTGGATAATCAATTTCTATCTTAAAAAGGAATCTATCCAATTGCGCTTCAGGTAATCTATACGTTCCCTCTTGCTCTACAGGGTTTTGAGTTGCTAATACTATAAATGGTAAATCCATTAGGTATTTATTGCCATCCATAGTTATTTGACGCTCTTCCATAACCTCGAATAGTGCTGCCTGTGTTTTGGCAGGTGCTCTATTAATCTCATCGATGAGTATCATATTGGAGAATATTGGTCCTTTCTTGAATTCGAATTCTGAGGTTTTCATATCGAATACAGAGGTCCCCAAGATATCACTCGGCATAAGATCTGGCGTAAATTGGATCCTACTAAAATCAATTTTTAAAGCTTTAGCTAGTAGTTTTGCTGAGATGGTCTTGGCGACTCCAGGTACGCCTTCGATTAAAGAATGCCCATTCGCTAAAAGCGATGCTATCAGCATATCAATCATACCTTTTTGCCCAACGATAACTTTACTTATTTCGTTTTTAATAAGTTCGACACCTTGTTGCAATTCGGAAAGGTCTATACGATTCTCAAAATTGATATTTTCGTTCGTACTCAAATTTTCCTGCGGTTGCTGAGGTGTCTGGTTTTGTTCTTCGCCTTGAGGCGTAATGTCTTGATTATCCATTTATTTTTCAGT
The DNA here is from genome assembly GCA_937923735.1 of uncultured Flavobacteriaceae bacterium. Classification (GTDB taxonomy): domain Bacteria; phylum Bacteroidota; class Bacteroidia; order Flavobacteriales; family Flavobacteriaceae; genus JABABD01. The sequence continues at coordinate 14,608 of CALDUJ010000062.1, forward strand.
ATAAAAACTCTCGATAGCTTTATTGAGTTTAAGCAGATCGTCTTCTGTGCACATCTGCTTGGCTCGTAATCTAGCTACAAGATCAATTAATTTTTTGGTTTCAACTTTATCTTTCCCAGTTTTTAAAGCAAGATTGTGCAT
>CALDUJ010000063.1 GCA_937923735.1 uncultured Flavobacteriaceae bacterium
GGTTCTAAGGCAAGTGTTTCTTTTAACTCTAATTATAGATTCGATAACCCATTGATATTACCTAGCTTTCAAAACGAATTTGCTGCAGGAGATCAAGGCGTGTATGATTTCGATCAAATACCTAACGAGCAAGCAACAGTAGGTTGGGGACCTAGTATCAATTCTCTAGAAGGACAAACTTACCTTGATTTTGATGGAAATACCAAAAGTTTCAATGCCTTTCCAAATAATCTTGCCGATTTTTACGAAACAGGAGCTACAAGCATTAATAGTATAACTGTTTCTGGTGCAAGTGAAAATGGTGATGACTACAGGTTAAGTGTGGCTTACACAGATCAAACTGGTATTGTACCTAACTCAGGACTCAATAGAACAAATATTGGATTCAACGCTGGTAAATCGTTTAGTGATAAACTAAAATCACGCGCTAGTTTTAATTATATTAGAACTAACTTGACAGGTACAGCTAGAGTTGGTGCTAACGATCCGAACGTACTAACTGGTATTGTTAATACTTTACCACGTACTACAGACTATAACATATTTAGAGATTTTAGAGATGATCAAGGCAATCAAATAAACGCTCCAGGTGGTCAACAAAACAATCCTTTCTGGATTGCAAATGAGAATGCTCCAGAAGTAGCGGTTCAACGTTTTTTTGGTAATATTTCTATGCAATATCTACCTTTTGAAGGATTTGACGTATTAGGAAGAGTAGGGTATGACACTAGTGTTGACAAACGTTTTATCCAAAACTCTATAGGTACTATTGGAAGACTTAATGGTGATTTTACAGACGACTGGATTGATAGAAGAGAATTGACTCTTGATTTAATAGCTACTTACAATAAAGACGTTACTACAGATTTTAATTTGACTGCACGTGGAGGACTTCAATGGAACGAACGTGTTTTTGAAAGATTAACTAACGCCGCTCAAGATTTAACAGTTCCTGAATTATTTGCACCAGGTAATGCTGATGTAAATAACGTTGCTAAAGACTTTAGTCAAGTAAGAATTCTTGGTGTTTTTGGAGATTTAACACTTAACTACAAAGATTGGTTATTTTTAAATGCTACAGGAAGAAATGATTTTTCATCTACTTTACCGGTGTCAAACAATAGTTTTTTCTACCCTTCGGTATCTTTAAGTTGGATATTTACAGACGCACTTAATATTGATAGCAATATTTTAAGTTTTGGTAAGCTTAGAGGAAGTTGGGCAAATGTAGGTGGAGATACTGGTGCATTTTTATTGGATTTTAACTTTAATCCAGATGCTGCTTTCTTTGGCCAATTTGGTACTGGTGGTACTTTCCCTTTTGACGGGCAATTAGCATTTAACTCTAATGGCTTTATATCTAATCCTGACTTAAAGCCGTCTAATCAAGAAAACTGGGAAGTAGGTTTAGAATTAGGTCTTTTTAAAAGTCGTTTAAATATCAATGCGACCTATTATTTTAACTTAACGGAAAATGATATTATTTTCGTGCCTACACCTCAAACTTCTGGTTTTGCTTCATTTTTAACTAATGTAGGTGGTGTTTCTAACTCAGGTTTTGAAATTGACATTAATGCAACAGTACTTAAAACTCAAGATTTTAGTTGGGATTTGGTTGCTAATTTCACAAAAAACGAAACAATTGTTGAAGATTTAGCTGGTTTACCTGGTGAATCTTTAAACTTGGCTACAGGGTTTAACGGTATAGCTGTGAGAGCAGTTGAAGGAGAGCCTTTTCAATTATTCGGACCTCGATTTGCAAGAGCAACAGATGCAGATGGTGAAATCATTGAAGACCAAATATTAGTTGATGAAAATGGATTACGTCAAATAGGTCAATCTGAAGTTTTAGGGGCAATACAACCTGACTTCACTATGGGATTATCAAGTACATTTAGATATAAGGGCTGGTCTTTATCTACGACATTTGATTGGAGACAAGGAGGTAAATTATTCTCTAATACAGTAGGTGCTCTAAGAAGAACTGGTTTAGCTGTTGAGACATCTGATAGAGAAAACTTATTTGTAGATCCTAATACCTTTGTAGATAATGGTGATGGCACTTTTTCTCCAAACACAACACCAATTTCAAGCACTCAAGAATATTGGCAACAATTTGCTAATGCTTCTATAGTTGAAGGAAATGTGTTTGATGCTACATTTATCAAATGGCGTGAATTAAGTATTACTTACACGTTCCCAACCGAAATATTGAAAAAAACACCTATTAAAGCAATGCAAATTGGTTTACAAGGACGTAACTTAGCTTTGTTCAATACTGATGTACCTCACATTGATCCTGAATCAAGTTTAGGTGGTTCTGGTAGTCAATTAGATGGTATAGAGCGAGGTTCAGTTCCGAGTCCTAGAAGTATAGGTATGAACATAACTGTAAACTTTTAACATTATGAAAAAGATAAAAAAATTACATCAAATTTTAGTAGTCGCAATTCTAAGTATTTTACTTACAAATTGTGAAGGTTCAATTGAAGGTATTAATACAGATCCGTTTGCAGCAACAGCTATTGATCCTAGCTTACTAATGCCACAAGTTTTGGTTGCTGGTTTTTCTGCCAATAGAACCGTTGAGTTAAACTCTATGAACATGCATTCGCAGTCATGGTCTGCTACGGTTGGATTTGGAGTTTTTAGAAATCCAGAACTTTATAATATTAGTCCTAATACAACTAATAATGTTTGGGTAGGTCAATATACTACAGCCTTGAGAAACCTCAGTCAAATGAGAATACTAACTGAGGCTAATAATCCTAGTGCACTTAATATTATTGGTCAAGCTCAAGTGCTTGAAGCTTTTGCTTATCTAAACCTTACTCAAATATTTGGTGATATCCCGTTTAGTCAGGCAATTCAAGTATCTGAATTCCCTAATCCTGAATTTGATACACAAGAAGAGGTATTGAGAGGAATTCCCGTTCTTATAGATCAGGCTTTGGCTAATCTTTCAGCAGATACCGATATCATAGGATCTGCGGATTTATTATACTCTGGAGATAGAACAGCATGGATTAGATTTGCTAATTCTCTTAAATTGAAAGCACTAATGCTTATAGCAAATGTAGATCCTTCGTCTGTACAATCTGAAATACAAAATGTGGCTAACCAGCCTTTGATTCTCGAAAACTCACAGGATGCTATTTTAAATTATTCTGATGCACCTGGTAACGAAAATCCTATATGGAGAACCATAGACCGTTTTGGAGGAGGTGTTAATTCCTTTTGGGGTGCTGGTATTCCTATTGTTAACATTATGAATGCAAGTGATGATCCAAGAAGAGCTACCTATTTTGATACCATTGAAGGTGGAAATTATGTAGGGCAGGAACAAGGTGTATTTAGCACTGCAGGTGTATCTACAATTAGTCTTAATATTATTAGACCTGCAATGCCAGACATTTATGCTTCTGCCGCAGAGACTAACTTTTATTTAGCAGAAGCAGCTTTACTTGGCTACATTTCTGGAGACGCAAATGATTTTTATCGTGCGGGTATTATGGCATCAATGAATTCTTATGACGGAACTCCAGGAGCAATTAGTCAGGCTGATAAAGATGCATTTATGTCTTCTGCCAAAGGGACAATTACTGGGGATGCACAAGACGCAGCTCTAACAAAAATACATGAAGAAATTTATGTAGCAAACTTTACTAGAGCAATCGAATCTTGGACTAATACAAGAAGAAACAAAGTACCAGCTTTAACACTACCAACTGGTGCGGTTATAGGGGACTTTATTAGAAGATATCAAATACCATTAAGCGAAGTTACTTCTAATCCAAATGCACCAGCTGTAGAGGATTTAGATACACCAATGTGGTTTGAAAACTAATTGAAATAGTATACTATTTATAAATTAAAAGCAAGAACATTAATGTTCTTGCTTTTTTAATTTATATGCTTTAGTTTTCAAACCTATAAAAATTATATATGCAAACCCAAATATTCGGTATAAGAGCTATTATTGAAGCGATTAATTCTGGCGAAACTATAGATAAAGTATTTCTACAAAAAGGTATTAAAGGGGAGCTTTTTACTGAATTAGAAACAATGCTTCGCAAAAAGGCTATCAACAGTTCATACGTTCCTGTTGAAAAACTTAATAGACTTACCAAAAAAAATCATCAAGGTGCTGTTGCGCAAATATCACCTATCGCGTTTCATGACATGGAAACACTAGTTCTAAATGTTATGGCATCTGGTAAAACACCGCTTTTTCTTCTTTTAGATCAATTGAGTGATGTTCGTAATTTTGGTG
>CALDUJ010000064.1 GCA_937923735.1 uncultured Flavobacteriaceae bacterium
TTCCAGCCAGTGGCTTTAAGTACAAACTTTAAATTGTCATTTACAGTTCTATCATTTAATAGTTTGAAGTCTTGAAAGACGACACCCAGTTTTCTTCTTAAAAACGGAATATCTTTTTCTTTTAGAGTCCTAAGATTATAATCCACAATGTGACCTTGACCTTTCGTCAGTTCAAGGTCTCCATAAAGCGTTTTCATAAAACTACTTTTACCACTTCCTGTCTTGCCAATCAAGTAAACAAAGTCGCCTTTATTCATCTCAACATTAACATCAGATAGGACAAGGTTATCACCTTGGAAAATAGAAGCGTTCTTGAGTTCTAAAACAGTTTCAGACATATATGTTAAATAATTAAACTCTGGTAAATGTATTGTTTTATACTAACTTTTTAAACGCGTTTAAAGTACTTTTTATAAAATAAATTTTAACATTTAATAAGTTGGTTTATAATTAACAAACAAAACTTCCGTTATAGGTTTGATATTGATTTATCTTTACAATCTAACAAAAACGAATAGTTAATGGTTCTTAAAAAATTGGCTTTAGTCCTTGTGGTTTTGATGTTTTCAAGTCAAATATATTCGCAGATGTCTGCTGCCTATACAAGCGAATATGTAGACTATCAGAAAGCGTTGTCGCTTTATAATAATAAACAATTTCTCGCAGCTCAATCCTTATTTACTCAAATTGAAAATACGGTAGATGACGAAGTAGTGCAATCCGATTGCGCATATTATATTGCTAATTGTGCAGTTCGGTTAAATCAGATAAATGCAGATAACCTGATTGAAAAATTTGTTACTGACTATCCTACAAGTACCAAACGAAATACAGCTTATATAGATGTTGGAGATTATTATTTCGAGAACGAACGCTATGCCTACGCAAGAAAATGGTATAATAAAGTTGATGAGAATGCACTAGCAAGAAGTGAAAAGGAACGCTATAATTTTAATTATGGCTATGCATCTTTCGCAGTTAAACGAACAAATGATGCAAAGAAATACCTAAACCGAGTCGTAGATTCTCCTAAATACGGTTCTCAAGCAAAATATTATATCGGGTTTATGGCTTATCAAGGTGATGACTACGATAAGGCTAATGAGTATTTCGAGCAAGTAAGTGATAATGAGAAATACAAGGAAAAACTTTCTTACTACCAAGCGGACTTGAATTTTAAGTTAGGCAAATTTGAAGATGCCATAAAACTGGCCAAAAATCAATTGCCAAATGCCGATGATAATGAAGCTTCCGAATTATCTAAAATTATAGGTGAAAGTTATTTTAACCTTGAACAATACAGCGAATCAATTTCATATCTAGCCGCCTACAAAGGTAAGCGTGGTAAGTGGAATAACACTGATTATTATCAGCTGGGATATGCTCATTACAAGCAGAAGGATTATGAAAAAGCAATTTCTGAATTCAACAAAATAGTCTCTGGTAACAATTCAGTAGCTCAAAATGCATATTATCATTTAGGGGAAAGCTACATTAATCTTGATAAAAAGCAAGAAGCCCTGAATGCTTTTAGAAATGCCTCTCAAATGGATTATGATTTGAAAATCCAAGAAGATGCATGGTTAAACTATGCTAAGATTAGTTACGAAATAGGGAATCCTTATCAATCTGTTCCACAAGTTTTAGCAGGTTATTTAGATAAGTATCCAGATACTAGTTATCGTGAAGAATTAGAAACGTTATTAATAGATTCTTACATCACATCAAAAAACTACAAAGAGGCTTTGAAACTTCTAAAAGGAAAAAATAGCTTCGAAAATAAAGTAGCATATCAAAAAGTAGCTTTTTATCGAGGTGTGGAGCTTTATAATGAAAGCAAATATCTTGAAGCTGAGAATATGTTTGATGAATCATTAAGTGAGCCTCGTGATGATAGTTACACAGCGAGAGCTACATTCTGGAAAGCAGAAACTGATTATAACTTAGCAAATTATGACGATGCTTTAGTTGGGTTCAAGCAGTTTCTTGGTAGTAGTAAATCATCCTCAACTAAGGAAATCACCAATATCGATTATAATTTGGCCTATACATATTTCAAGCAGAAAAATTACCCTAGGGCTATAGATTACTTAAACCAATACATTTCAAAAAGAGCAGATGATAAATTGAGATTGAATGACGCTTATTTGCGTTTAGGTGATGCTCATTTTGTTACTAGTAACTATAATGCCGCGATAAACGCTTATGAAAAGGCTATTAATTTAAATGAAATAGAATCGGACTATGCTTTCTTCCAAAAAGCTTTGAGTGCTGGTTATGCCGGACAATCATCAAAAAAAATAAAGGAGTTGAACTCATTTATAAGTGATTATCCAAAATCGACTTTGCGCGACGATGCTATGTATGAGTTAGCTAATTCCTATGTAAAAAAAGGAGAAAATGATAAGGCAATGCCTTTGTATGATAGATTGAATAGAGAATATAGGAAAAGTTCTTTTGTACCTAAGTCGTTATTAAGGCAAGGATTAGTGCATTATAACGCTGGTGAAAACGAAAATGCTTTAGGAAAATTTAAGAAAGTAGCAAATGAATTTCCAGGAACTCCCGAGGCTGTTCAGTCTGTATCAACAGCTAGGCTAATTTATATTGATTTGGGGCGTGTAGATGAGTATGCAAAGTGGGTAAGAAATTTAGATTATGTTGAGGTGACGGATGCAGATTTGGACAATGCTACTTACGAATCGGCTGAAAAGCAATACCTGGATAATAACACCAAAGAAGCTATAAACTTATTCAACCAGTATTTAAGCGATTTTCCCAGAGGTTTGCACGCTCTACAGTCGCATTTTTATCTAGCACAGCTATATTATAAAGATGATTTAAAAGGTTCTGCTGCACCTCATTATAAGGCTGTTGTAGATGCCTCTGCTAACGAGTTTACCGAGCAATCCTTAACACGATTATCAGAAATCTACATCGATAATTCCAATTGGATTCAGGCAATTGATGTTTTGGAACGATTAGAGGAAGAAGCTAATTTCCCTCAGAATGTCATTTATGCGCAGTCTAATTTGATGAAAGCTAATTATAAACTTAACAAGTATGATGAAGCAACTGCTTATGCTGAAAAGGTCTTAGCTAGTTCAAGAATAGATAATAAGATTAAAAGTGATGCACATATAATTATAGCGCGTTCTGCGATTGAAACCGGAGATGAGGCTAGAGCTAAATCTGCATTTATTGAAGTAGAAAAAGTTGCAACAGGAGAGTTGGCGGCTGAAGCTTTATATTACAATGCCTACTTTAAAAACAAAGAAGGTGATTATACGGGTTCTAATGTGAAGGTGCAAAAACTAGCAAAAGATTATTCTGGATATAAATATTATGGAGCGAAAGGACTAGTTATAATGGCAAAAAACTATTATAAGTTAGATGACGCCTATCAGGCAACTTATATTTTGGAAAGTGTTATTCAGAATTTTAAAGAGTTTGACGATGTTGTTTCTGAAGCGAGGTCTGAACTCAATAAAATAAAAACCGAACAAGCCAAAACAAATTCATCAATCGAAACAGATGGAAATTAGTATGCAGTTTTCAGTTGCAGTAGGCAGTAAACTTGCTGAACCGAGTATTCGAGTATTTTAGAAGAGAATTTGAAAACAAGAGAGTAGTTAAAAAGATAAAATAATTATTAAAAGAACCCATCTTCTTCCCTTTGGGGAGATGTCACGAAGTGACAGAGGGGAAAACAAACAAAACATGCTTAAGAAGAACCTAATCCTTTTAGCACTAACCATAACCACAACTTTTGCTTTTTCGCAAGAGCGCGACCAAGACACTATTAATACAGATGTAATTAGCGTAGTAAAACCTTATACACCTAAGATATCTGATGCCTTTAAAGTAAAGGAGATACCAACCCTTGATGATGAGGTTACTACTACACAAAAAGAAGTCAAGTATAATATTTTTTCGATACCAGTAGCATCAACATTTACACCTGCAAAAGGAAAAGCAGCAGTAGTGGATAAGGAACCGCCTATGAAATTATTTGATAATTATGCTTCTGTAGGTTTCGGAACATATACGACCATTCTAGGAGAAGTTTACTTAAATCATGCACTTAATAGAAACGAAAGCGTGGGTGGATATCTTAATTATCATTCTTCACAAGGAGGCATTGATGGGCTTTTATTAGATGACAAGTTTGCCAATGCGAAACTAAATGTAAACTATGCTAAAAAGCAAAGAGAATACTCGTGGAATGTTGAGGCAGGTTATCAAAATCAAGTATTTAACTGGTATGGATTACCACAACCATTATTTGACCAAAGTAATGCAGATATGATAGACCCAAGACATCAATTTCATAGTTTCCATTTTGGAGGAGAGTTGAATTTTGATGACTCTTATATTAAAAACGGGAGTATTTATTTTAGGCGTTTCGCAGATGACCAAGAATCTGGCGAAAATCGATTTGTAGCTAAAACTAACATCGATTTTCCTATCACAGATAATGTTATAAATACAACTATCCGATTAGATTATATAGGAGGAGGCTTTGATAGAAGCTATTTTGATACAGAGGAACTAAAGTATGGGAATTTTAATATTGGGTTGTCCCCAAGCTATCAGATAAAACAAGATGACCTTACGGTTAATTTAGGAGTGTCTTTGTTTTATTTAAACGACATTGAAAATAGTGACAACAAGATTTTTATATATCCTAATATAACAGCATCGTATAGGTTAGTGGATGATGTCCTTATCACATATGGTGGTGTTGAAGGCGATTTAATTCAAAATTCGTATTACGATTTTGCTCAAGGAAATCCATTTGTATCACCGACATTAAATGTCCAACCAACAGATCAAATTTATAATGGTTATGTTGGATTAAAAGGAAAGCTCTCCAATACTATGAGTTATAATTTCAGAGGGTCTTATACAGCAGATAACGATAAAGCATTGTTTGTCCAGAATGCTGTTGATACTGACCAAGGTGAAAACTACAATTATGGAAACTCCTTCGGAATTGTTTACGATGATGTAAAAACCTTAGGCCTTTTTGGGGAATTAAATGTAGATGTGAATCGTAATTTTAAACTAGGCTTAAAAGCACAATATTTTGTATATGATACAGATAACCAAGCAGAACCATGGAATCTCCCAGATTTCTCAGGCTCTTTGTTTCTAGACTATCAAATTAGTCGTCATTGGTTTATGGGAGCTAATCTGTTTTATGTAGGTGAGCGTAAAGACCAAATTACATTGATTTCTCCTGTCACTAATGTACAGCCTACAATAGTAACACTGGATGCCTTTTTCGATGCTAATGCACATGTAGGCTATAGAATTAATGACCAATTTTCTGTATATGCTAAAGCAACTAATATAGCCAGTCAGGATTATCAACGCTGGTTGAATTTTCCAGTACAAAGCATACAGTTTTTGGCCGGGGCAACTTATAAGTTTGATTTCTAATTACTCAAGCGTAAAATCATTATTAAAAAAAGTGTTCTCATCCAGAACGCTTTTTTTATTTTTATACTCTAATAACCTATTCAATGAAAAAACTAATCATCTTATCACTTGTAATAATTCTCTGGAATTGTTCAAACAAACAACAAGCAGATTTTATTGTAACTAACGCAAATATCTACACTGTTAATGAAGCTTTTGCCAAAGCTGAAGCTTTTGCTGTAAAAGATGGTAAAATTCTAGGTGTAGGAACTAACGAAGGCATTGAGAATACTTATGAAACATTTAGAGTTGAAGATGTCGAGGGAAAAACGATTCTTCCAGGATTAATTGATGCTCATTGTCATTTCTACGGTTTGGGACAGAACCAACAAGTTGTTGATTTAGTAGGAACAAAAAGCTTTGACGAGATTTTAGAACGGCTGCAAGTTTTTCAAAAAGAAAGAAATACTAATTTCTTAAGAGGAAGAGGCTGGGATCAAAATGATTGGGAAGTGAAAAAATTCCCAACAAAAGAAAAGTTAGATAAATTGTTTCCAGATGTGCCTGTGGCTATTGAGCGCGTGGATGGGCATGCCTATCTAGTCAATCAGAAAGCATTAGATTTAGCAGGTATCACAACTAACACCAAATTTGAAGGCGGAGATATTGTAAAACAGGATGGAAAGTTAACAGGCGTCTTGGTAGATAATCCTATGGCACTCGTCGATGCTGTTATTCCAGAATCTAATAAAGCCACCAAAATACAAGCGCTATTGGATGCCCAAAAGCTATGTTTCGATTTAGGGTTAACAACTGTTAGTGATGCCGGTTTGGATAAAGAGATTATTCAGTTAATTGATAGCCTCCAGCAATCTGGTGATTTAAAGATGCGTGTGTATGCTATGATTAGCAATAAGAAGGAAAACCTAGATTATTACCTACCGAAGGGAAAAATTAAAACAGATAGATTAAATGTTCGTTCTGTTAAAGTTTATGGAGATGGTGCCTTAGGTTCCAGAGGAGCCACTTTAAAAGAAGCGTATTCAGATAAAAAAGGACATTTCGGAGCCATGGTTACCAGTCCAGAAAACCTTGAAACACTGGCAGAAAGGATTGTAAATTCTGACTACCAAATGAATACGCATGCTATTGGAGACTCAGCTAACAGTCATATTCTAAAAACATACGATAAACACCTAAAAGGTAAATCCAACAGACGTTGGAGAATCGAACATGCGCAGGTTATAGATAGGGCAGATTTTAAATATTTTAAAAATGAAAATATCATTCCTTCGGTACAACCAACGCATGCTACAAGCGATATGTATTGGGCAGATGAGCGTTTGGGAGAAGAACGTATAAAAGGTGCTTATGCATTCAAAGATTTATTGAATGTGAGTGGGCAAGTAGCGTTAGGTACGGATTTTCCTGTTGAAAGAGTGAGCCCATTTCTAACTTTTTATGCCGCTGTAGCACGACAAGATTTGGAGAATTATCCTGAAGGTGGATTCCAAATGGAGAATGCCTTAACCAGAGAGGAAACCTTAAAAGGAATGACAATTTGGGCAGCATATTCAAACTTTGAAGACCATGAAAAAGGTAGTATTGAGGTTGGTAAATTCGCTGATTTCATTATCCTTGATAAAGATATTATGGCGATTCCAGTAAGCGAAATTCCTAACATAAAGGTTCTTAAAACATTTGTAGACGGTGTGGCACAATAGTTGTTTCTAGCATAATGCTATTCAAAACAGCAACAACTAATTATGTATCTTTACCAAAATAATCCATGATGAAAAAAATCTTCACACTTATACTTTTTGTAGCCTTATCTGCAACGACTTTTGCTCAGACAGACCCTTATAGCGAGGACGTTAAGACCTGCATAAAAAGTAACGGCACATACGATTACTACGCTGATGTTGTAGATCAAATGTTTACGATGTTGAAGCAACAATATGCCTCCAAAAATGTACCAGAAACGGTTTGGACAGAGTTAGAAGAAGTGAAGTCTTCTTCGATGGATGAGTTAAGTCAAATGTTAGTATCTGCGTATAGAGGCTATTTTTCGCATGAAGATATCAAGAAGATGAATGCACTTTATACAAGCAATACAGGCAAAACAATGGTGAAAGATGCTCAAAGTTTAACAGAAGCTGATAAAGTAGTATTGGGAGAGTTTTATAAAAGTGATACTGGTCAAAAAATATTAGGCTCTCAAGAAGATATGAACAAGCTTATGAGTAAGATTTCTGAGATGTGGAGCAGCGATATGTATCGTAATGTCGTGGCAAAATTGAATGAAAAAGGCTTTAGTCTTTAATGCTGAGTTTTGCCAAATAATCGAAATGCTCACCTTCTTCAATTAATTCGCATTGTAATCCGTTGGCAATTGCAGCTGTTTCCAAAGTAGTATAATCAAGATAAAGCCATTTCATGGGTGCTTCTTGTTCTCCCTTATAACTCAAATAATAATCTAATTCACCATAATAATTGGCGTTGGTGTCTTGCCAAATACCGCCATCATCATCTTGGTACATATAAAGAATATCTGAGGAATCAATTAGGATTTGTCCATTTTTATTTAGGAGTGATTTTAAATGCTTCAAATAGAGAGATACTTTACCGATTGTTTGGAAGATGCCTGTTCCATTCATTAGAAGTAGTATGGTGTCAAAGGTTTCAGATTCATCTAAAACATTCGATACTGCTGTGTTTTTAATTCCGCGGGAACGGCAAACTTCAATAGCGCCTTCAGATACATCAATAGATTTAACTTTGAAGTCTTTTTCTTGAAGATGTAGACTATGACTACCAGCACCACAACCTACATCCAGAATACTTCCTTTAACTAATTCAAGTGCTTTTTGTTCCAGTTTAGGCATGTCTTCATAATTCCTGAATAAAAACGCTAAGGGCAAGATATCCTCATCCGAGATATTAGTAGATGTAATAATATCTTCAGAATAATTGCCGTTTTGGTAATCTAATAAAGCTTTGCCTAGTATATCTTTCATTGACAATTTATTGTCATGCTGAACTTGATTCAGCAACTCATTAATGTTACATTTGTGCTATGCAAGAGTTCATCAATAATCTCCCAAAGCTCGCCAAAGATAAACATAAGGAAAACAAAACCTTTTTTGCAAAGCTTAAAAAAAAGCCGCCAAAACAATTGGATTACATTATGCAAGAACTGCATGAAGATGAGTTTAAGCAAACAGATTGCC
>CALDUJ010000065.1 GCA_937923735.1 uncultured Flavobacteriaceae bacterium
ATTATTTTCAGGAAACATTATATCAAGGCTATCTTCCTGAGCTTTATTATTATTTTCCTATTATCTATAGAGAACTTTAGCAGCTTCGCTAATGATTTATTTAACAGTTCAGCTAATTTTTTAAGAAGTTTTGAAAAAGTAGGAAGCAACTATATAAATTCATCAGTTATAATATGTGTATTAACACCTATTCTAATTAATTTGATTCTAATTAGACTGGCTATTTTAAAACGGAGAAAGAGAACTTAATTAGCTAGAAAACTGCTTATAGATTCCCTTCCTATTTAGAGCCAAAAAACGTATCTTCGCAACTTTGCCTATAGACAGGTAAAATCGCAATAATTTATGACCAATTTCGACGAAAACATTGAGGTAAAAGGTGCACGCGTGCATAACCTCAAGAATATTGATGTAACCATCCCTAGAGAAAAACTAGTTGTAATTACAGGGCTTTCTGGTAGTGGTAAGTCGTCTTTGGCATTCGACACGATTTATGCTGAAGGACAGCGTCGTTATATTGAAACATTTTCTGCATACGCAAGGCAATTCCTAGGAGGTTTGGAACGTCCTGATGTCGATAAAATAGATGGCCTCTCCCCTGTTATTGCTATTGAGCAAAAAACAACAAGCAAATCTCCACGATCTACAGTTGGTACCATTACAGAAATTTATGATTTCTTGAGACTCTTATTTGCAAGAGCCAGTGATGCCTATAGCTACAATAGTGGTGAGCGTATGGTGAGTTATAGCGATGAGCAGATTAAAGACTTAATTCTTGAGAGTTTTAAAGATAAGAAAGTAAGCATTCTGGCGCCCGTAGTACGTTCGAGAAAAGGGCATTACCGAGAGTTATTTGAGCAAATTGCCAAGCAAGGTTTTGTAAAAGTGAGAACGGATGGTGAGATAAGAGACTTGGTAAAAGGCATGAAACTCGACCGTTATAAAACTCATGATATCGAAATCGTAATCGATCGTTTGAAAATTCATGATGATGTTGATAAAGATAAGCGTCTTACCGAAACTATAAACACAGCCATGTACCATGGTGATAATGTTTTAATGGTCATCGACAACGACACTAATGATATTCGCTATTTTAGTAGGAATTTAATGTGCCCTAGCTCCGGGATTTCGTATCCAAACCCTGAACCTAACAACTTCTCTTTTAACTCTCCAAAAGGAGCTTGTCCTAAATGTAATGGTATTGGCACTCTGTATCAGGTAAACGAAAAGAAAATCATCCCTGATGATTCGTTATCAATAAAAAATGGTGGTTTAGCACCTCAAGGACCTCAGAAAAACAGCTGGATTTTTAAGCAATTAGAACTGATTGCTCAGAAGTATGATTTTAAATTAAGTGACCCAATAAAGGATATCCCACTTGAAGCTATTAGTATGATTCTTTATGGTGGTAATGATAAGTTTTCGGTAGAAAGTAAAACGCTCGGAATTACAAGAGATTATAAGATAGATTTCGAAGGTATTGCCAATTTTATTGAGAGTCAATATAAAAATGCAGAATCAACGTCCATTAAGCGTTGGGCAAAAGAATATATGGATAAAGTTGCTTGTCCTAAATGCCAAGGCAGTAGACTAAGAAAAGAATCGTTATACTTTAAAGTTAATGAAAAGAACATCTCCGAGCTTGCTAATATGGATGTTGTGGATTTAGCTTTATGGTTCGATGACCTTGAAAGCAATCTCTCCGAAAAACAAAATGCCATAGCTTCCGAAGTCATAAAAGAGATAAGAACACGTCTTCGTTTTTTATTAGATGTTGGTTTAGATTATCTAGCTTTAGATAGGAGTTCAAAATCTTTATCTGGCGGTGAAGCACAGCGTATCAGATTAGCCACTCAAATAGGATCGCAATTAGTAGGTGTGCTCTATATTCTAGATGAGCCAAGTATTGGTTTACACCAAAGAGATAACGAAAAACTCATAAACTCTCTTGTATCTCTTCGGGATATAGGAAATTCTGTCATTGTCGTGGAACATGATAAAGATATGATAGAACGTGCTGACCATGTTATAGACATTGGTCCGAAGGCTGGAAAGTACGGTGGAGAAATAATAAGTGAAGGAAGTCCTATAGAATTACTAAACCACCATACACTCACTGCAGATTACCTAAATGGCACCAAAGAAATAGAAGTTCCTAAAAAACGTCGTAAAGGGAACGGGAAAAACATCACTCTTAAAGGTTGTACCGGAAACAACTTGAAAAATGTCGACATAAAAATCCCTTTAGGTAAAATGATTGGCGTTACTGGGGTGTCTGGTAGTGGGAAATCAACCTTAATCAATGAGACACTCTACCCTATTCTCAATAACTATTATTTTAATGGCGTTAGAGAACCAATGCCTTACAAAAGCATTAATGGGTTAAAAAATGCTGATAAAGTCATAGACATTAATCAATCGCCGATTGGTCGCACACCGAGAAGCAACCCAGCGACTTATACAGGAACCTTCAGCGAAATACGAAGCTTATTTTCGAAGATTCCTGAGGCTATGATTCGAGGTTATAAACCCGGACGCTTTAGCTTCAATGTAAAAGGTGGAAGATGTGAAACTTGCCAAGGTGGTGGTTTACGGGTTATAGAAATGAATTTCTTACCTGATGTTTATGTTGAATGTGAAACTTGTCAAGGCAAACGCTTCAACAGGGAGACTTTAGAAATCCGCTATAAAGGAAAATCCATTAGTGATGTCTTAAACATGACCATTAATGAAGCCGTAGAATTTTTTGAGCACATCCCAAAAATTCACAGAAAACTAAAAACAATAAAAGATGTTGGACTTGGTTATATAACCTTAGGACAGCAAAGTACAACGCTTTCTGGGGGTGAAGCCCAACGTATTAAGTTGGCAACAGAACTTTCTAAAAAAGATACTGGAAATACCTTCTATATCTTGGATGAGCCAACTACGGGTTTACATTTTGAAGATATTAGAGTCTTAATGATAGTACTAAACAAATTAGTCGACAAAGGCAATACTGTGCTTATTATCGAGCACAACTTGGATGTTATCAAAATGGTAGACCACATTATAGACATTGGTTACGAAGGTGGTAAAGGTGGCGGAGAAGTTGTTGCTGAAGGCACACCAGAACAAGTAATTAAGAACGAAAAAAGCTATACAGCACAATTCCTGAAAAAAGAACTTAGTTAGTTGACAGTCGCAGTGCTCAGCCGCCAGTACCACTTAACTGTTTTGCTAACTTGAAATAAAAATGGAAATAAACTTAAAAAAAGACCTACATTAGTAAGTTATACTGAATACTGAATAAAAAAATATGAGAAACGAAAAACACCACAAAGGCTGGAATGAAATAAAAACCAACGATTCTTGGGCCATTTTTAAGATAATGGGAGAATTCGTAAACGGGTTTGAACGCATGAGTAAGATTGGTCCTTGCGTATCTATATTTGGATCCGCTCGAACTAAGCCAGAACATAAATATTATAAACAAGCAGTAAGCATTGCTAAACGTATAGTAGAAGCTGGATACGGTGTTATTACTGGTGGTGGTCCAGGGATTATGGAAGCCGGTAACAAAGGTGCTCACTTAGGTGGTGGTACATCTGTTGGTTTAAATATCGATTTACCTTTCGAACAACACGATAATCCGTATATAGATTCTGATAAGAGTCTGGATTTTGATTATTTCTTCGTTCGCAAAGTCATGTTTGTAAAGTATTCTCAGGGCTTTGTTGTGATGCCTGGCGGTTTTGGAACTTTAGATGAATTATTTGAGGCAATTACCCTTATTCAAACACATAAAATCGAAAAATTTCCAATAATACTTGTTGGTAAGGATTTCTGGGAAGGTCTGATGGATTGGGTAAAAGATACGCTTTTAGATAAATTTTCTAATATAAGCGCAACCGATTTAGATTTAATACATCTAGTAGATACAGAAGATGAAGTCATTGAAATTCTGGATGCTTTCTATGGCAAATACGACTTGAGTCCAAACTTCTAGAAGAATAGTAACGCTCCAAACATAAATAAGAGGTTGAAAATAGGTTTATCATATATACTAATTTTCTTAGTATCGGTTTCTGGTATTGCCCAGAACATAATCGATATTGATGCCTCTATTGATGTTTCAACCAAAAAAATAACAATAAGTCAAAAAATCACCTACAAAAACACGTCAAAAGATACGCTTCATTCCATTTACTTAAATGATTGGAACAATAGTTATTCTACCAAAACAACGCCGTTAGCCAATCGTTTTGCAGAAGAGTTTGATAGCAAATTTCATTTTGCCAAAAATGAAGATAGAGGCTATAGCATAGTTACCTCAGCAAAAGATGCAAGAGGTAATTCTCTTGAAAACACAAGATTAAAAGCCTATCCTGACGTATTAAAAGTGAAGTTATCGGAACCTCTTCAAGCTGATGAGAGCTATTCTATTGAACTAAATTATATTGTTCAAGTAGCCCATGACAAATTTACACGTTACGGTGTTACCGATCTAAATGATTACAAACTAAGGTATTGGTATATGACTCCCGCCGTATATGATGGTGAATGGCAATATTTCAGTAATAAGAATTTAGATGATTTATATATCCCTAGTGCGGACATATCTCTTAAAATGACCTATCCCAGAAACTATGTTTTGAATTCTGAGTTAGATTTCATTAACCTCGAGCAAAGCGATAAAACTCAGACTATAACAATGCACGGGAAAGATAGGGTCGACACAAAATTGACTCTTACTAAATTGCCTGAATACAAATTCATCCAGACAGATAATTTTTCAATTTTATCAAATATAGATGATGAAAATCTTCCCGTATTAGATAAAGCTATGGTGAATGATAAAGTAGTGCAATTTATAGTGGATAATCTTGGAGCATATCCACATAAAAAAATGTTCTTAACCCAAGTAGAATATAAACGTGACCCTATCTACGGTCTTAATTTATTACCAGATTTTATAAAGCCTTATCCTGCAAATTTTGAATACGAGCTGAAAATACTTAAAACAGCACTACACAATTACCTTAAAAATACATTACTATTAAACCCACGCAAAGAGCAGTGGCTATTAGATGGCTTACAAACCTATTTCTTGATGAAATATGTCGAAGAGAATTATCCGGACATGAAAATTCTAGGAAAGTTTTCAAAAGTATGGTTAATCCGTTCGTTTTATGCCTCTGAGCTAGATTTTAATGACCAGTACAATTTTTTATATCAAAATATGGCTAGGACAAACTTGGACCAGCCGTTAGATATGCAAAAAGATTCATTATTAAAATTTAATAAAAATCTAGCCAATAAATACAAAGCAGGAATTGGTTTAAAGTATCTTGATGAATTCGTTAATAACGATATTCTTGAAAAGACCATCAAAACCTACATTAATCAATACAAACTCAAAGAGACTTCGGTTAAAGATTTTGAAAGCTTACTAAGAGATGCTACAGACAAAGATATAGATTGGTTCTTTGGTGATTACATCCAGACTAGAAAAAAGAATGATTTTAAAATAAGAAACCTCAAAAAAACTGATGACTCAGTAACTTTTACCATAAGAAATAAAAGGAACAGCAATATGCCTGTATCCCTCTTCAAATTAAAGGATGACTCCATTATATCAAGGACTTGGGTAACCGATATAAGAGGAGAGAAAACGATGACCATAGCAAGAGATAGCGCCAATAAGCTAGTGTTGAATTATGACAAAGTAATTCCTGAACACAATCTTCGAAATAATTGGAAATCATTAAAGGGATTCTTCTTCAATAATAAGCCGCTTCAACTAAGGCTGTTTAAAGACGTACAAAATCCTGAGTATAACCAGCTTTTTTTCATGCCATTGGTTGAGTATAATAATATATATGATGGCCTTACACTTGGAATGAAAGTATACAATAGGTCTGTGCTTAGAAAACCTTTTGATTACAGAATTCAACCAAAATATTCAACCAAATCTAGAGCACTTACTGGCTCTGCTACATTCAGTTATAATAAGTATGTAGAAAACCGTAATCTCTTCCGTATTTATTACGGCATTGGTGGTAAATATTCATCTTATGCAGAAGACTTATTTTTTAGAGTTATTACACCAAGTATATCTTTATACTTTAGGGACGACAATGATTTTAGATCTAACAAATCTGCTCGATTGAATTTCAGATATTTAGACATCTCACGTGATCCAGACATCAATAACATCGCTGAGAACAACGATCCTGATTACAGTGTATTTAATATAAGATATGTGGATTCCAATAGAGAATTACTTAATGTCTCTCGGTGGTTTACAGACTTCCAGTTATCAAAAGAATTCGGGAAGCTATCGTTTAATTACACCTACAGAAAGTTGTTTGAAAACAATAGGCAGCTGGACCTACGCTTCTTTGCTGGTTCTTTTTTGTATAATAAAACCGACCCAAACAACAACTTCTTTAGCTTTGCTCTGGACAGACCAACGGATTACTTATTTGATTATAATTATCTAGGACGCTCTGAGACCTCAGGTATATTCAGTCAGCAGATTATTATCGCTGAAGGTGGATTTAAATCCAAACTAGAAACGCCATTTGCCAATCAGTGGATGAGTACAATTAACGGAAGCACAAGTATTTGGCAATGGGTACACGCCTATGGCGATGTTGGGCTTGTAAAAAATAAAGGCATCAAAAAGCCTGCTTTTGTTTACGATTCTGGGATTAGATTAAGTTTGGTTCAAGATTATTTCGAGGTCTACTTCCCTATCTATTCTAATTTAGGCTGGGAAATTGGACAACCAAATTACGATCAAAAAATTCGCTTTCAATTCACCTTAGACCCTCAAACTTTATTGGGTCTTTTCAGAAGAAAATGGTATTAATTTCACTAAATAGTGATTAAACAATTCTTAATCATTTTCTCATTATTTCACATATATTTAAAAAAAAACAAATAAATAGTCTTTTTATTGAATTATTCACAAAATTCTAACATTTATCACCATTGCAATCCATCATTATTTTAGCTACCTTTGCAAAAGTTACGTAATCGACTATGCAAAACAAACCGGAAGTAAAAAAAGACCTTTCTTTTGAGGATTTTAAATCAGAAGTCCTTAACGATTATCATATAGCTGTTACCTCTAGAGAGTGCAGTTTATTAGGGCGTCGTGAGGTCTTAACTGGTAAAGCAAAGTTTGGCATTTTTGGAGATGGCAAGGAAGTGCCACAGTTAGCTTGGGCAAAAGCTTTCAAAGATGGAGATTTTCGTTCTGGTTATTATCGTGACCAAACCTTCATGATGGCCATTGGAGAGTTAACAATCGAGCAATTCTTTGCTGGCTTGTATGCGCACACAGATATAAATGCCGATCCAATGTCGGCTGGACGCCAAATGGGTGGTCATTTCGGGACACATAGTTTAGATGAACAAGGTAACTGGAAAGACCTGACTAAACAAAAGAATTCAAGCGCAGATATCTCTCCTACGGCAGCTCAAATGCCAAGGTTACTAGGGCTAGCGCAAGCATCAAAGATATACAGGCAAGTAAAAGGGATAGACACAACTGGTTTATCTGTTAACGGAAATGAAGTAGCGTGGGGTACTATAGGCAATGCTAGTACCAGTGAAGGCTTGTTTTTTGAAACCATAAATGCTGCTGGTGTCTTACAAGTACCTATGGTGATTAGTGTTTGGGATGACGAGTATGGTATTTCTGTCCATGCTAGACATCAAACCACTAAAGAAAATATTTCTGAAATCTTAAAAGGTTATCAAAGAAACGAAGATGAAAAAGGCTACGAAATATTAAGAGTAGACGGTAGAGATTATCCTGAATTAATAGAAACGTTTCAAAAGGCTGGATATATAGCAAGAACAGAGCATGTACCTCTACTTATTCACGTCAACAACTTAACACAACCTCAGGGTCACTCTACATCAGGATCTCATGA
>CALDUJ010000066.1 GCA_937923735.1 uncultured Flavobacteriaceae bacterium
CCATCTGATTTAGCGATTCCGAATAAGAAATGTAATAACTGCAAACGTGAGGAATGGTCCATCATTTGCCTTATCTGCATACTCACCTGACGCGTCGATACGTTCTGGCTTACAATATTCTTAAAGAGTTTAAAAGCATGATTTGCTCTATCCTTACCATACATTTGTACAAAATATTTTCGTACATAGTCCAACTCTTTTTGGTCTTGCTTTCCATCAGCTTTTATAACTATGGAAGCTAATATCAACAAACTTACTTCAAAATCCCCTGGTTGGGTTTGCGGTCGTTGTCTACGTCTTTGTGGTTCTCTTCTGTAGTTAGGTTGTCTTCTCTGTTGTTGACGTTGTTCTGTTTGCCATTCTCCTAGCAAAGGAGCTCCTTTACCAGAAGCTAATCCGTCGATAACACTTCCCAGCGCTAATCCAATAATGGCACCAATTGGACCTCCAAAAGACCAACCTAACGATGCTCCTAACCATTTACCTACACTCATTGTAATTCATTAATTTTTAATACGACCTAAAGTTAATGAAACACTATTTTAAAAACAGCAATAGATTGCTGTTTTTAAAAAGATGATTGAATTAATCCCGCTGAAAAGCGGGAACCAGTAACTTTATGAATGTTAGTTGAAAAAGTAGCGACTTTGTTACAATCTGCCTAGATGGCAGTTTAACATTTGTTGCACAGTTTTTGATTACCTTTGCATATATAAATAATACACTTAAAATTACACTATATGTACCCAGCAGATTTAGTAAAACCAATGCGAGAAGACTTGACCAATGTCGGTTTTGAAGAATTACATACAACAGAAGCAGTAGATGCTGCTATCGCAAAAGGAGGAACGACACTAGTGGTTGTGAATTCTGTTTGTGGATGTGCTGCTGCCAATGCGCGTCCAGGAGCAAGAACATCATTACAAAATGCAAAACGTCCTGACCATTTGGTTACCGTTTTTGCCGGAGTAGATCGTGAAGCGACTGATAAGGCAAGAGAATATATGATTCCTTTTCCGCCGAGTTCACCAAGCATGGTGCTTTTTAAAAATGGTGAGTTAGTACATATGCTTGAAAGACATCATATTGAAGGTCGACCAGCAGAAATGATTGCTGAAAACTTAATGGATGCTTACAACGAGTATTGCTAAAAAACAAAAGACTAAAGCTGCATATAAAATGTGGCTTTTTTTATCTCTTGACGCAACCATTTAGGCAATAACTACATCTTACAATAAAGAATTATAATGAAGAAGTCAACATTACTTTTAGTTATGATACCATCCTTTTTCTTATTTACTGCAACGCAATGTGATGAGGATTCTCCAACATACGATGAAGAAAGAGAAGAACTTAATTTGTTTAAAGAAGATATAGAAGCCATTGCAAACGCATCTGTATGTAACGAAACAACAGAATGCAGATTCATTGCTTTTGGAAGAAAGCCATGTGGTGGCCCATGGTCGTACTTAATTTATTCTACTTCTATTGATGTCGAAGAACTTGAGTCTTTAATAGAAAATTACAACCAACAAGAAAACCAATTGAATATAAAATGGGACCTTGTCTCAGATTGCCAAGTTGTTGTTCCGCCTGCTAGTGTAGAATGTGAAAATAACCAATGTATTGCTATAAATTAACCCAATAGTAATGTCTGTTTTTCTTATTTTTGAGTGCATTTTCGGCATTCAACAATGGCAAAACTACTAGCATATCCACTTTCTATTTTATACTTCTTGTTTTTTGGGCTGTCGCTATTGATTTTTCACCCTATTCAGTGGTTATGTCTTAATGTTTTTGGATATCAAGCACATAAAAAAAGTGTTGATATCCTAAATTGGTTTTTAGTGCGTTCTACACATTTTTTGGGGACCACATACAAATTCAAGAATCCACATGAAATTCCAACAGACAAACCTATCATCATCGTTTCTAATCATCAGAGCATGAACGATATTCCTCCAATTATCTGGTTTATGAGGAAGCATCATGTAAAGTTTGTCAGTAAAAAAGAACTCGGTAAAGGCATTCCTTCAGTATCTTATAATTTACGTCATGGAGGCTCTGTTTTAATTGATAGAAAAAATCCTATCCAATCAATAAATGCCATTAAAGACATGGCCAAGTATATTGAAACTCATAATAGAGCGGTGGTCATTTTCCCAGAAGGGTCAAGAAGTCGTGATGGTAAGCCCAGAGTTTTTAAAACCAGAGGCCTTGAAACCTTGATAGAAAATGCTCCAAATGCTTTAATTGTTCCTGTTACAATAAATAATTCATGGAAATTACTTAAATATGGTAAATTCCCATATGGTATAGGAACCCATATCACTTTCAAAGTTCATAAGCCTATACCAGTTTCAAATGCTTCAGAAACGGAACTTATTTCCGAAGTAGAAAAAATCATTAAACAAGCTATTGTTGTATGACCAATAAAGACATTACCGAAAACACTAAAAGCTTTGTAAAAAACACTCTAGAAAATGCTGAAGGTGGTCATGATTGGTTTCATACAGAACGAGTTTATAAAAATGCCTTGTTGATTGCTAAAGATGAAAACGTTGATGAATTTATCGTGGCTCTTGGTGCTTTGCTCCATGATATTGCTGATAGCAAATTTCATGATGGTGATGAAACGGTTGGTCCGAGAGTTGCAAGAGAATTTTTGTTTAAACAAAATGTAGATAGCACAGTTATTGAACATGTTGTTAATATTATCGAGAACATTTCTTTTAAATCTTCCATAGGTGAAAAAACGAAGTTTAAATCTCCGGAGTTAGATGTGATTCAAGATGCTGACCGGTTGGATGCCATTGGAGCCATTGGAATAGCACGCTGTTTTAACTATGGAGGTTTTAAAAATCGAAAACTTCATGACCCAAATATTAAACCAAACCTTAATATGAGTAAAGAAGAATACAAAGCTTCTGACGCTCCAACCATAAATCATTTCTACGAAAAACTGTTACTCTTAAAAGATAAGATGAATACAAAAACAGGATTACGAATAGCTAAAGAGCGTCATGAATATATGGAGGGTTATTTAAAACAGTTTTATAAAGAGTGGAATGGAATTTCCTAGGATTGAATGATTTGCTTGAGCTCTTTACGATAACCCGATGCGCTTTTACCAGTAAACTCTTTGAACTGTTTATTAAAGTGCGAAAAATTATTAAACCCACATTCATAACAAATATCTGTGATACTAGATTGACTTTCAGAAAGTAGCTTAGTAGCATGAACAATTCGGTACTCGTTAACTAATTGTGTGAATGTTTTTCCGGTCACTTTTTTAAAGTAACGACAAAATGCGGGGACTGTCATACTAACTTCTTCAGCTATATCTTCTAATGGAATCTGACTCTTAAAGTTGCTGTTAACATACTTATAAATCTTATCTATTTTATTACTGTCCTGTAAGTTCGCTTCAAAAGCGTATCCATCAGCATTGAGTATTGTATAGTCATCTGTAGAAGCGAGGTCATTAAATACATCTAAAAGTGCTACTATTCTATTTATTCCAGATAACGATGCTAAAGATTCTATTTTACTGCCAACAACAGATTTCGTTTCAGGTCCAAATAAAAGTCCTTTTTTAGCTCGTTCAAATAATGCATTAACTGTCTGAAATTCTTGCATTTTTAAAAACATGTCTTCAAAAATATCAGGTTTAAACTGTATTAAAGTTTCTTTACCGTTAGATGTTAATCTATCAGTAAAACCTGTATGAGGTAAATTTGAACCAATAAGTATTAATTGACTATTATTAAAGTAAGATATGTGATTCCCGATATGTCTCTTTCCTTGTCCCTTATTAACATATACCAATTCTAATTCAGGGTGAAAATGCCAATATGCAAGGGTATTTGGGCAGCTTTCAGAATGCTGTCTAACTAACACAGAATTTCCGAAATCAGGATTTATTTTTTCAAAAGTAGGTTTGGTCTTCATGTTATTAAATCTCTTATAACAAAATTAAGCTATGTAAGCATAAGATTCTATAGGAATTTAACTTATTTATATGCTATATTAACCCTTATGCCAATGTTAAGTAATTGTTAAGTTAATTTAGAATATAAATTAGTCAAAATTGATGTTTTTGTAGGCCACAAATCACTATACATTTGTCCTGTTGAACGTAATTAAAAATCCAAATCATGAAAACAACAATTAAAAACAGTTTAGTAGTTATAGCGATGCTAGGAACTATTACAGGGTATGCGAATTTAAAGCCATCGAATGATGTTTTAAATGACAATATCAAAAAAACGATTATCAATCTTGACAACGTAAAAGAAGGGCAGCGCTTACTCATTAAAAGCGCAACAGGGACTATCCTATATAGAGAATCAATTGAAAAAACTGGTCTTTATAAAAAAGCGTTTGATTTAACGGCACTACCAAATGGAGATTACTTTTTTGAACTTGATAAAGATCAGGAAATAACAATTATTCCGTTTGTTGTAAAGGCTTCTGAAGTAATCTTTGATAAAGAAGGAGAGGTTTCAATTTTCAAACCTTCAATCAGAGTTAAAGACAATTATTTAATGGTAAACAAATTGTCTCAAAATGAAGCTCCAGCTAAAATCGAAATTTTCTATGACTCTGGAAAGTATGAATTAATTCACTCTGAGGAAGTTTCTGAAACTCAAATTATTCAAAAAACTTTTGAGCTTTTGAAAAACGTAAAAGGAAATTATAAGGTTGTCTTTAAGACTGAAGGAAGAGTATTCGTAAATTATTTTAAGGTTTAGTTAGTATTGTGGATACTTCTTTGTTTAAAAGTGGGCTTTTCAGCCCACTTTTTTGTTAAAACAATTTCATCTGACCATCTTTATATTGCTCATATAAGTCTCTATTTAAAGGAGGCCTTCGCTCTCCTTCAAAATACTTATGTCTAGCCAATTTCATCAAACTATGTAATTGTTCAGCAATTCTTCCATCACCCCGTTTTCTTACTCCAAACCTGCTATCATTTAAAGTCCCGCCATGACATTCTCTTATTTGATTTAGTACTTTCTCAGCTCTATCTGGCATCGTTTTGTGTATCCAATCTGTAAATATTTCTCCAATAGCACCATTTAGATGAACTACTGTAAATGCACAAGAAATAGCACCATGTTCGGATACAGTTTTTGCCAATGGTAAAATCTCATGACTATTAATAGATGGGATAATTGGCGCTAACATGGCATTTACTGGGATGCCATTTTCTGATAGTGTTTTGATAACTTCTAAGCGTTTCTTTATGGTTGCGGTTCTAGGTTCTAGAATTCTTCTTGTTTCTTCAGATAATGACGTGATAGAAACATTCATAGCTACCAAATTATCTTTGGCTAGAGCCTTGAGAATATCCAAATCTCTCAATACCAAAGCGTTCTTACTAATTATGGCTACTGGATGTTTGTACTTAAGAAATACTTCTAAGCATTTCCTTGTGATTTCAAATTTCTTTTCTGCAGGTTGGTAACAATCTGTGTTACCCGATAATACAATGGGGCAAGCTTTCCATTTTTTGCTTTTGAGTTTCTTTTCTAATAAATCAGGAGCATTTTTCTTTATTAATATGCGCCTTTCAAAATCTAATCCGGCACTAAAGCCCCAATATTCATGGGTATTTCTAGCATAACAATAAATACAACCATGTTCGCATCCCTGATATGGGTTCATTGAATATTCAAGCCCAACATCTGGGCTTGTAACTTTATTGACTATCGTCTTGGGAAATGTTTCCAGATACAGCGTTTTATTAGGGTCTGCATCTTCACCCTCTTTTCGGCAAAACTCAAGAAAATCATCCCGTATTTCATGTTCTTGCTCAAAAAATCGATTATGCACATTACGTTGTGCACCACGTCCTTTGATGGGGTCATTACTCATAAAAAACTACAATGTAGGATGGAATTTACTTTGAAGTAATGTAAAATTAATCAAAATTAGAGTTCAAATCAATCCCATTTAACACACTTATCAACATTAACATATTACCCTTTTTTGTAACTTGATGTTCTAATTAATCTAGATTCCCATCTTCATGGGAATGACAAACAAGTTTATCAATGAAAAGAAGACAATTCATAAAGAAGACAGCAGGCGCATCTGCTGCTTTTAGTATCGTACCAAGTTTTGTATTGGGTGGTAATTCACATATATCACCAAGTGATACGCTATATATGGCAGCTATTGGAGTCGGTGGTCGTGGTGGTGGCGTAGTAAATGAATTGGCTAAAACTGGGAGGGTGAAATTTATTGCTTTATGCGACGTGGATGACCGAATGGCTAAAGGCAGTTATCAGAATCACCCTAAAGCAAAACGCTATAAGGATTTTAGAAAACTATACGATAATCATATAAAGGACATTGATGCTTTCTCTGTTGGCACGCCCGATCATACGCATGCTACAATCGCTTTACCATTCATGCGTGCTAAAAAGCATGCATATGTTGAAAAGCCATTAACTCATAATATTGCCGAAGCAAGATTAATGGCTAAAGTCGCCAAAGAACAAGGTATAGTGACCCAAATGGGAAATCAAGGAAGTTCTAGCGAAGGTATCCGTAAAGCACAAGAATGGATTGAATCTGGCATTCTCGGAGACATCGAAAAAGTAGATTGTTGGACCAACAGACCTGTTTGGCCGCAAGGATTGAGAAATATAACGGAAGGCGAAGCAGTACCAAAAGAACTCGATTGGGATTTATGGTTAGGACCAGCAGCGCAACGTCCATATCACTCCGCCTACTTGCCTTTTAAATGGCGCGGCTGGTGGGATTTCGGAACAGGTGGATTAGGCGATATGGGTTGCCATATCATGGAAACACCATTCAGAACATTAGGTTTAGGATTCCCTTACGAAGCTGAAGCAAGTTGCACGACTGTTTGGGCTGGAGATTTTGTGGAAGCTAATTATGCTGAGGCATGTCCGCCTTCATCTATTGTTAGGCTAAAATTTGATACAGAAAAATACGGTAAGGTTGACCTTAATTGGTACGATGGTGGCATTATGCCTGATTTACCTGATGAATTAAAAGACGGTGAAATGATTGGTGACTGGAGTGGTGGTAGTGTTTTTTATGGTACTCGAGGTATGATGGTCACAGATACTTACTCAAGAAATGCCAGACTACTACCTTCTAGCACTATGAAATATTTTAAAGCACCAGAACCAACATTAACCAGAATAAAAGATGAAAACCATGTTCTCAACTTTGTTGAAGGCTGCTTAGACGGCATTGCTACCTCATCGCCATTCTCTTATGCAGGCCCTTTAACTGAGTCTGTTTTAATGGGCAATTTAGCTATTAAGGCATTCCAATACAAAGTCTTAAAAGACGGAAAAAAAGTAGGAGACTGGGCGCCTTTTGATTATCCAGGAAGGCGTAAATTAATGTGGGATGGGCCAAATATGCGTGTCACTAATTACGATAAGGCAAATGAATGGGTTAAAGGTGCTTATAGAAAAGGTTGGGAGCTCAGCTAATTAGAGCTAAATACTATTAAAAATACACTCATGAGAAAAACAATTCTTTTACTAGTAGGCATACTTTTATCATTCGGAATACAATCCCAAAGTTTAGTTGGGGCTTGGGAAGCGACAACTACTTCAGAAAATGGGGAGAAAATCAAAAATGTGGTTGTTTTTTCAAATGGATATCAAGTATCAACCTGGTTTAATTTAAAAACAGGAGCGTTTATTAAAACCAATGGAGGTGCTTGGAGTTTAGATGGAAATAAAATAACGGAAACCATAGAGTTCGACACAAATGAACCTGAACGCGTCGGAACTGACATTAACTTCAAAATAAAATTAGAAGATGATGATTTAACTATAGTGGGTAATGATTTACAATGGCATAGAATTGATAGTGGAAAACCCGGAAAACTCTCTGGTGCTTGGCTAATGTCCGGCAGAAAGCGAAATGGAGAAGTACAGTCTAGAGACACAAATAGACCTAGAAAAACCATGAAAATGCTTTCTGGAACGCGCTTTCAGTGGATAGCTTATAATACTGAAACTAAGCAGTTCATGGGAACAGGAGGAGGTACGTATACGACAGAGAATGGAAAGTATACAGAAAACATCGAATTCTTTTCTAGAGATAATTCTAGAGTTGGTATGAGTTTAGAATTTGATTTTGAATTGATTGATGGTAATTGGCATCATTCAGGATTATCAAGCAAAGGACAACC
>CALDUJ010000067.1 GCA_937923735.1 uncultured Flavobacteriaceae bacterium
TTCTCAGCATCATCATCACTAAAAAACACATTGCCATGACCTGTCATGTGTAATAATGGATATTGAAAAATATCTGTGCTACCAACTTCTACCGTTTCAGGCTTTGCGCTCATCGCAGTATTTATGTTGGCATTGCAATAGGTAATCAAATTTGGTATGGCTGTCGGGTTAGAATACCAATCACCACCGCCTTTGTACTTCAAAATAGCTAAATCTTGAGCTAGGAAGACAAAAGATGTCAGACAAAAGATAAAAGATAAAAAAGGAGTCTTATTATTCATTAATTAAAGCAATTGTATGACACGCTGCAATAGCTGCTGTTTCTGTTCGTAACCTGGTTAATCCCAAAGTTACGGGAATAAATTCCTTATCAATAGCCATTGTAATTTCCTTAACAGAAAAATCGCCCTCTGGACCAATAAGGATAGTAATATCTTGATTCGCCTTGAGTTCTTTTTTGAGCGATTTCCTATCAGTTTCTTCGCAATGAGCAATGAATTTTTGTCCTTTAAAATCCTGATTTACCAGTTCTTTGAAAGGTACAGTATCATTCAGTTGCGGCAAATAACATTGCAGGGATTGCTTCATAGCAGATTGAATAATCTTTTTAAAGCGTTCTGCTTTTATGATTTTACGTTCACTATTATCACAAATAATTGGAGTAATAGTATCGACACCAATTTCAGTAGCCTTTTCTAGAAACCATTCATAGCGGTCATTCATTTTGGTAGGAGCCACAACAAGATGAACTTTATAAGCTCTTTTAGGTTGAAGTTCTTTTGATATAATACTAGCTTTGCAATTGTTGGGGTTCGCTGATATTATCTTAGCAATAAATAACCAACCTTTTCCATTGGTGATATTTAGTGTATCTCCTTCTTTTTTCCTTAAAACGCGTATAATATGCTTGCTCTCTTCTCTTGGGAAGGAGAAATCAGGGTAATTCTCTGTAATATCTGGATTGTAGAACAATTGCATTAGACGAAGATAATAGATTACAATTTACTCTTAGCGTGTTCCAAACCGAGCTCTATAAAATGCAGGAGTTGTTCTTCAGTATTAATACCTTCTTCCGAAACATATACAAACTCTTTCATTGGTCGTTTTGTAAAATCCATAGGTCGTACATACTTACTTTGCATGGTTTCTTCCATTTTATCAGAAATAACTCTGACCATTAAATCGTCTTTAACGATACCAATAGTCATTTTGCCTTGATGCAAAAAAGCCAGACCACCAAACATCCTTTTCTCATTAAACTCTTCAGAGAAATATTTTATCTGTTCTCGTATTCTATTTGCTAATTGTTCGTTGAATGCCATATTATATCTTCAATCTCGCCGAAGCTGTCACGTCAAATTCAGAGAAATCTTCTTCAAGATATTTTAAATACCCAACAATGGCAATCATAGCTGCATTATCTGTCGTAAACTCAAACTTTGGTATGTATGTTGTCCAGCCAAATTTTTGCTCTCCAGATTTAAGTGCTTTTCTAATTCCTGAATTTGCAGAAACCCCACCGCCAATGGCGATGTGTTTAATGACAGTTTGTTTGGACGCTAATTTTAATTTGTCCATTAGAATTCCAATAATGGTATATTGAATAGATGCGCAGATGTCGTTTAAGTTCTCTTCAATAAAATTAGGATTCTCTTTTACTTGTTTCTGAATAAAATAAAGTACAGCCGTTTTAAATCCAGAAAAACTAAAATCCAATCCATCGACTTTCGGCTTAGTAAAGGAAAAGGCTTTTGGGTCTCCTGATTGCGCACGTTTGTCGATTTCCGGTCCGGCTGGGTATCCTAATCCAAGGATTTTCCCGCTTTTATCATAGGCTTCACCAACGGCATCATCAATCGTTTCTCCAATGACTTCCATGTCAAAATAATCTGTCACTTTTACGATTTGTGTGTGCCCTCCAGAAATAGTCATTGCTAAGAAGGGGAAAGGTGGTTTATCAAAACCTTCCTCATCTATAAAGTGTGCTAAGATATGTGCTTGCATATGGTTAACATCTATCAATGGGATGTTTAATCCATAAGCAAAAGATTTAGCAAAGGAGGTGCCTACCAATAAGGAACCCATTAATCCTGGTCCACGAGTAAAGGCTACTGCAGATAATTGTTCTTTGCTTATCCTGGCTTTTTCAAGTGCTTGATGCACCACAGGAACAATATTTTGTTGGTGAGCTCTCGACGCTAATTCAGGGACTACACCACCATATTCCGTATGTATTTTTTGGTTAGCGACAACATTGCTGAGAATCTTTCCGTTGTGTATTACTGAAGCCGCTGTATCATCGCAAGAAGACTCAATACCAAGGATATAAATATTTTGTGAACTCATTAGTAACTTTAAGGCACAATAATTGTTAAATTTGAAGGCAAGTATAAACGTCTACTTACTTGCGTTTGTGCGTAAATACAAATGTAGTTCATTCTAAAGAAAAAAATAACTTAAAAAGCACATCAAAAAAGCCCTCAAAATAGCATCTAAGATTATTGCAATTATTTTATTGCTCTTCGTTATACTGGTGTTATTTCTCTCTATTCCAACTGTACAAACAAAGCTTGGTAAATACGCAACCAAACGCCTTAATGATGATTTTGGAACCAATATTAATATTGGTAAAGTAGGACTTCAGTTTAACGGTGATGTAGAGCTTAAAGAAATTTATGTAGAGGACTACAAAAAAGATACACTTTTTAATATTGAAGAACTGAATACTTCTATAATCAGTTTCAAGAATCTTTATGAGAACAAATTTGCCTTTGGTGATATTGACCTCGAAGGGTTAACATTTAATCTTAAAACTTATAAAGGGCAAAAAGATACAAACTTGGATGTTTTTGTTGCGCGATTTGATGAAGAAAACCCAAGAAAAGAAAAGAGTAATTTCTTGTTGTCTTCGAGTGATGTATCAATTACCAACAGTACGTTCAAGTTGTCTGACGAAAATAGAGAAACAACCCAAGTTCTCAAATTCGATGATTTAAATATTAACGCTACTAACTTTCTGATTAAGGGGAGTGATGTTAGCATGAGAGTTAATAAATTGGCTTTTAGAGACAGTCGAGGTTTGAGTATGAAGAATATGAAAACCAACTTTTCGTATACACTTCAAGACATGACCTTTGCTAATCTTGATATAGAAACGGAAAACTCGCAGCTCAAAGGTGATTTAAAATTTTCTTATGATAGAGAAGATCTACAATTCTTCACAGATAAGGTTAACCTTGATGCTAACTTTACTGAATCCAATATTGCTTTAGACGAGCTTAATACCTTCTATAATGAGTTCGGAGTGAATCAACGAGCTCAAATGAGTGTTAAACTTTCCGGAACCCTTAATGATTTGCAAGCCGATAATTTGGTGCTAAATACATCAAGAAGAACTCAGATACGTGGAGATATTAATTTTAAAAATCTATTTAACTCCAAAGAAGGAAATTTTGTAATGGCTGGAAAGTTTAGGAATCTGTCTTCAAATTATAGAGATTTAAAAGCCTTGTTGCCTAATGTATTAGGGAAAAGTATTCCATCTGCTTTCGATAAACTAGGTGATTTCAGTATGAATGGCACTTCTAGAATAACTGCTAACGATATTGATGCCGACCTTGAAATTAATACGGGTTTAGGCTATGTGATTTCTGACCTTAGTATGAAGAAATTAGACGATATTGACAATGCTTCATATACTGGAAATATTATTCTTGATAATTTTGATATTGGCGAATTTCTTAACGATAAAACACTAAACCGAGTGTCTATGAATGTGGACGTCGATGGGAAAGGGTTTACTATAGCAAACTTAAATACTAAACTTGAAGGAGATGTTTACAGCGTAGATTATAATGGGTATTCGTATGATGGATTGGTGGTGTCAGGAAACTTGCAGAACAAAATATTTAATGGTAAACTAAAATCTAACGATAAGAACTTTAAATTAGATTTTAATGGTTTGGCAGACATGTCGACAACAGTTCATAATTATGATTTTACTGCTGATGTGGAGTATGCTAACCTAAAAGCATTAAACTTTATTAAAAAAGACAGTCTTTCCATATTCAAAGGCAAAGTGGATATGAAGATGAAAGGAAGAACTATTAATGATGCTTATGGTCGTATTAATTTTAAGAACACATCTTATAAAAATCAAAATGACAATTATTTCTTTAAAGATTTCGCAGTTACTTCAAGATTCGAAGATGATGTACGATTTATAGAAGTTAACTCTCCAGATATTGTTCAAGGTAAAATGAGTGGTAAATTTTTATTTGAGGATGTTGGGAAACTGTTTGAGAACTCCGTAGGTAGCCTTTATACTAATTATGTGCCCAATGAGGTTACTACCGACCAGTACATTGACTTCAATTTTAAGATATATAACAAGATAGTAGAAGTATTCTATCCAGATATTGAATTAGGCAGTAACACTTTTATTCGTGGACGCGTCGAAAGTGATGAAAAGGATTTCAAGCTTACATTTAAATCCCCACAAATTAAGTTGCTGGATTATTTTGCTGATGACATTGAACTGAAAATTGATAACAAAAACCCTCTTTTCAATACCTACGTTGAAGTTGATAGCATTAATACAAAATTCTACGATGTCTCAAAATTTAGTTTGATTAACGTTACTTTAAATGATACGTTGTTTATTCGGTCAGAGTTTAAAGGAGGCAAACGGAATGATGATTTTTACGATTTAAGCCTCTTCTATACTATTAATGAAGAGAATAAGTCTGTCTTAGGCTTTAAAAAATCTGATGTCGTTTTCAAGGATAATAGATGGCAAATCAATGAAAATAAGGATAGATTCAACAAAATAACTTTCGACAGAGATTTTAAGGAGTTCGATATAGATAAATTTGTAATGAATCATCAAAATGAAGAAATCAGACTCTCTGGTATTGTTCGTGATTCTACCTACAAGGATCTAAAAATGAGTTTCAAGGATGTAGATTTAACCAAAATCACGCCTGATATTGATAGTCTTAGATTAGAAGGTAATATTAATGGAAAGTTAGATCTCCTCCAGAAAAATGGCAGCTACTTACCAAACTCCTCAGTTGTTATTGATGACTTTACTGTAAACGGAACCCGTTTTGGTTCTTTTGATGCTAACATAACAGGTAATCAATCCCTAACTAGTTATAACGTAAATGCAAAAATAAAAGATGATAGAACTGAATCGTTTAGTGCAATTGGAGAAATTGATGTCTCAAGTAAATCCTCTAAGATAGATGTTGATTTAAATTTCGATGAATTTAATCTCGAACCATTAAATGCTTTTGCAGATGGGGTTATAACCAATATTCGTGGTCTTGTTAATGGCTCAGCTAAAGTAACTGGCAACCTTAATAAGCCATCTATTGATGGTAATCTAATATTAAATCGATCTGGGTTAAGTATTCCATATTTAAATGTTGATTATAGTTTTGATGATAATTCGGCCGTATCCTTAAAAGGACAAGACTTCAATTTTAACCGAGTTAAAATGAAAGACCTTAAATATGATTCCAAAGGAACTCTAAACGGATTTATGAGGCATGATAATTTTTCTGATTGGCAATTAGGTTTGAGTCTAGCGACAGATAGGTTACTGGTTTTAGATACTGAAGATGGTGAGGATGTGCTTTATTATGGAACTGGTTTTGTTGGAGGTGTTGCCAATATATTTGGACCTATGGACGAATTGACTATAGAAGTTGACGGTGAAACAAAACGAGGAACTGTATTTAAAATTCCTTTGAATGATGCTGAGACCTTTGGTGATAATTCATTCATTCATTTTTTAACGCCTGAAGAAAAAGAAGCTAGATTAACTGGAGAAGTAATTACAACTACTGAAATAAAGGGAGTCGAATTAGCTTTTGATTTGGACATTACGCAAGATGCAGAGGTGGAAATTGTTATTGATAAAAGTTCTGGAAGTTCTATACGAGGTAGAGGAGAAGGAAACTTGTTGGTAGAAATCAATACCAATGGAAAATTTAATATGTATGGTGATATTTCGGTGTTTGAAGGGGTTTATAATTTTATTTATGGAGGTTTAGTTCAAAAAGAATTTCAAGTAGAGCCAGGGGGTACTTTAGCTTGGAACGGAGAACCTCTTAATGCAGAAGTTAATATTAAAGCTATCTATAAAACCCAGGCGAACCCTTCAGTTTTGCTTGATACGCCAATAAATAGAAGTATACCTGTAGATGTTGAAATTAGTTTAACAGGTGTATTAGAAAAGCCCGAGCCAGAGTTTGATATAAAGTTCCCAAATGTTAATTCTGCCATTAAATCTGAGTTAGAATACCGCTTAGACGATAATGAGAGCAGAGAATTTCAAGCATTATCGGTTGTAACAACTGGCGCATTTATGAGTGACCTTAAATTAGATCAGGCTGCTATATATGGTACTTTATCAGAAAGAGCTTCAAGTTTAATAAACAGTATTTTTTCAGATAGTGATAGTAAACTACAAGTAGGTTTAGATTATAAGTTAGGGGAGAATAACCCTGAATATCAAACAGACGACAGGTTAGGTGTGACGCTTTCTACAAAATTATCCGATAGAGTTTTGATAAATGGTAAGGTAGGTGTGCCAATAGGTGGTGTTAGTGAAACAGTAATTGCTGGAGATGTGCAAATAGATTTCTTATTAAATGAAGAAGGTACGCTAACTGCCAAAATGTTTAATCGAGAAAACAGTATACGTAATTTTGGAGAAGAGATTGGCTACACCCAAGGTCTCGGAATTGCATATAATGTCGATTTCAACAATTTTAAAGAGCTACTTCAAAAAATATTCAAAGGGAAGAAAGAAGAAGTAGAGCTAGTCGAAGAAGTCATCAACTCTGATGAAGACTCAAAACTCCCAACTTTTATGAGCTTCAAGAAAAAATCTTCTGGTAATAAACTGTAATAGTTTTAGCCTATAATAAGAGTAATAAACACCAAAATTCTAGTAGTTTAAGCGAAAACGTTTTAGTAGAAATATAGCGTTTACAGGTGTTTGATATGTAATCTTTAGTACTTTTACAGGACTTATTCTTATGAGTAAATATGGCAAAAAAAATCAAGAAAATAGGAGTTATGACTTCTGGTGGTGATTCACCAGGAATGAATGCGGCAATTAGATCAGTTGCTAGAACTTGTGCTTTCTATAACATTGAATGTGCTGGAATATACCGCGGTTATGAAGGCATGATGGAAGGAGACTTTAAAGAGTTAACTGCACGTAATGTTAAAGGCTTGATTAATAAAGGCGGAACCATTTTAAAGTCTGCTAGATCTAAGGAATTCAGAACTCCAGAAGGCCGTAAAAAGGCTTATGAAGCCCTTAGAGCAGCGGATATAGATGCCTTAGTTGCTATAGGAGGAGATGGCACCTTTACTGGCGCATTAATTTTTAATCAGGAATTTGGTTTTCCTGTTATGGGAATTCCTGGTACTATTGATAACGATATTTTTGGAACCTCACATACACTTGGTTATGATACTGCTTTAAATACAGTAGTAGAGGTTATAGATAAGATTAGGGACACAGCAAGTTCTCATAACCGTCTGTTTTTTATAGAAGTTATGGGTCGAGATGTAGGTCATATAGCCTTAAATGTTGGAGTAGGAGCTGGAGCTGAAGAAATCTTGATACCGGAAGAAAATTTAGGACTTGAACGATTGGTTGAATCGCTGAGGCGAAGTAAAAAATCTGGTAAATCGTCAAGCATTGTTGTCGTTGCTGAAGGTGATAAAACGGGTAAGAATGTATTCGAACTTAAAGACTATGTAGATCAAAACATGTCGGAATACGAAGTACGAGTTTCAGTTTTAGGGCACATGCAACGTGGTGGTAGTCCATCATGCTTTGATCGCGTTCTTGCTAGTAGAATGGGAGTGAAGGCTGTTGAAAGCCTACTAGATGGTAAATCTAATTTTATGGTTGGTCTATTAAATGATAAAATACAATTAACCCCTTTGGAGAATGCAATAAAGGGACAATCAAAAATAAATAAGGAATTAATACGTGTGTCTGATATAATGACCACATAACTAATGTTAAAATAAAATAATGGCAAAATTAAATTTAGGAATTAACGGATTTGGTAGAATAGGAAGAATAGTCTTTAGA
Organism: uncultured Flavobacteriaceae bacterium; assembly: GCA_937923735.1. Lineage (GTDB taxonomy): Bacteria > Bacteroidota > Bacteroidia > Flavobacteriales > Flavobacteriaceae > JABABD01. The sequence continues at coordinate 8,126 of CALDUJ010000067.1, forward strand.
GCTACTGTTAAGCGTGATGATGTAGATGTTGTAGCAATTAACGATTTATTAGATGTTGAACACCTTGCTTACTTATTGGAATACGATTCTGTTCATGGGCGTTTTGATGGAAAAATAGAAGTAAAAGGAGGGAATCTTGTTGTAGATGGCAAAACTATTAGAGTAACAGCCGAAAGAGATCCTAAAAACCTTAAGTGGAATGAAGCTGGAGCAGATGTAGTGGCAGAATGTACGGGTATTTTTACAACTATGGAAACTGCTAACTACCATATAGAAGGTGGAGCAAAGAAGGTTGTAATATCTGCACCAAGTAAGGATGCACCAATGTTTGTAATGGGAGTGAATGATGATAAATTAACTGCATCGCACAACATTGTGTCTAATGCATCTTGTACGACAAATTGTTTAGCACCTTTAGCTAAAGTTATTGAAGATAATTTTGGTATTGAGGAAGCATTGATGACAACCATTCATGCAGCAACTTCAACACAATTTACTGTAGATGCACCATCTCGTAAAAACTATCGTTTAGGACGCTCAGCATTAAATAACATTATTCCAACGAGTACTGGAGCTGCAAAAGCTGTTGGTAAAGTAATACCTGAATTAGATGGAAAATTAACAGGAATGGCATTTAGAGTACCAACAGTTGATGTTTCAGTTGTAGACTTAACCGTCAAAACTAAAAAAGCGACATCTTTAGAGGAGATAAAATCTGTAATGAAGAAAGCTTCTAATGGAGCAATGGATGGTGTTTTAGGATATACTGAAGATGCCGTCGTATCTCAAGATTTCGTTAGCGAAGTAAAGACAAGTGTATTTGATGCAGATTCTGCAATAGAATTAAATCCAACGTTCTTCAAGCTTGTCTCATGGTATGATAATGAGTTTGGATATTCAAATAAATTAGTAGATTTGGCTCAACGTGTAAACGAGCTGTAATTAACCAAACTTTTTTCTTTAATGATTTTAATAGTCGATAGCGGTTCTACTAAGTCTGATTGGATAGCAGTTGATTCCAACGGTAATCAACTCATGGAGAAAATCCGTACCAAAGGGTTAAATCCTGCAATACTTTCAGAGAAGAAACTTCGTAAGACTATTAAAAAAAGTTCGATACTAGTTGAGAACAGAGAAAAAATTAGTCACATTTTCTTTTACGGAGCGGGTTGTGGTACTGAGAAACCACGAATACTATTAAATATTGTACTTCAAGAAATATTTTCAAATGCTCATATCGAAGTAAATGAAGATACTTTAGCGGCAGTTAGAGCTTGCATTAATCATGATATTGAAGCAGCAGTGGTTTGCATCATGGGTACAGGTTCTAACTGTAGTTATTATGATGGTAATGTTTTACATCAACGCGTTAAATCTCTTGGTTATACGCTAATGGACGAGGCTAGTGGTAATTATTATGGTAAGCAATTAATCAGAGATTATTACTTTAATCACATGCCAGAAGATATTAAAGTGTCCTTTGCAGATAAGTATAATATGGATTCAGACTTCATTAAACTGAATCTTTACAAGCAACCTAAGCCTAATGCCTATTTAGCAAACTTTGCTGAATTTATGTTTTTGAACAAGGACTCAGAATATATAATAGACCTAATTAAAACAGGTATTAGAGCTTTTGCGAAAAACATGATTTTTCAATACAAAGAGGAGCTTAAATCCGTACCAGTTCATTTTGCTGGTAGTATAGCTTTCTTTGCTGAGGACGAAGTAAGAGAGGTTGCAAAAGAAATGGGCTTTAATGTCGGGAACTTTGTCCGCAGACCAATTGATAAATTGGTGGATTACCATACCAAAAACCTGACAAAAGTAACCGGTTAGATTACTTTACAGCGATCATACTTATTTCCACATTTACATTTCTAGGCAATTTAGCTACCTGAACAGTTTCTCTAGCTGGTGCTGTATCACTATTAAAATAACTGCCATAAGCTTCATTTACTAGTCCGAAGTTATTCATATCACTTAAAAAAATAGAAGTTTTAACAACATTTTCGAAAGTCATATCAGCAGCATCTAAAACAGCTTTTAGGTTTTTCATGACTTGGTGTGTTTCCGAAGGAATATCCTCAAGCATTAATTCCATGGTCTCAGGGTTAAAGCCTACTTGCCCAGACATATATAAGGTATTACCAGATAAAATTGCTTGATTATAAGGTCCTATTGGTGCTGGGGCTTTGTCAGTTGTAATTATTTGTTTCATGTATATGGTTTTTTTATAATTGTCTGTCTGGTTGGCGACGTTGCTCATATTTAAGGTCGCTTAACATACTCGCTTTTATACCTATAAAGAAGTTCCATGTACGACTACCAAGATTGTTATTTACTGAAGACGGAATATAGTAACTAAAATTCATTTGCCAACTTAATAAATCTCTATTAAATCGAAGTTGCGTAGGAGTAACCCCTTTGTTTTTTAAGTCGTAACCAGATGATAAACCGAAAGACCAACGGGGTGATAACTCTACATCACCGCTAAACATAATGGAGTGAGAAGAAATTTCATTTTGTCTTGCACTATTTGAGTAATTTGCTGAGTAGGCCAACCTTACGTTCCAAGGAATCTTATAATTATATAAATCGCTTGGCTTTTCATCCTTTTTTTCTTTTTTCTGATTAAATCTAGGGTCTCCAAAATTTTCAGACCTCCCAAACAAGTCATCATCACGGCCGCCACTTCTTGCAGACTCTTGGCTACTTCTAGAATTTTTATCTTTATCCTGATCATCGTCTCCAGAAAAAGTTTCATTAGAGAGCGTATAATTCATTGTGAGGTTAGCTGAAGTTAATCTAAAGAGGCTACCGCCATTATCTATATTAAAACGGTCAATTTTTCTGTTGTTATTATCTAAGGCATAAGGGTCAAGAGTCATGTTAAAATTAACATTCATCTTTTTATTGAAAAGTTGAGTGCCTCCATTAACTTGCATAGGACTCCATCTAAGCGAATCGGCAGCAAAATTATAAGCTGTTGAAAAGTTAAGATTATTTAGTATTGTAATCTTCTTTGGTTCTGTATCGGTAGAATCCTTAGATGTTATTTTCGCCTCTATATTATTACCAAGAGTAATACCCATAGTACTCGAAAAACGATTCGTTGGAGCGCCAAAAAGTCCGCCTTCAAATCTGGTGTATTCCACACTTTCAGTAGTGTTCCCGTCAGCATCTATAACTTCATAAGTGTCATAATATTTATCAAAAGCAGGGTTAATATTGTAACTAATACTTGGTCTCATAACATGCCGAATAGCTTGTATTTTTTTGTCTTTTCCAAAATCAAACATTCCATAAAGTGTGGTACCAATGCTTGTACTAAAATTGTAAGTTCTGTACGATTCAAAACCTTTAACGTCTTCTGTAACAACAATATCTTCCGTTTGGTCATAAAAGCGATTTATAGTTTTAAAAGCCCAAGTTTCTTGGAAATTAGAACCTGCAGATAAACTGAAGTATTTAAGGACTTTAAAGTTTGTGCTAAGCGGGATAGAATGCTGAAAACCTGCAACAGCATCATCAAACATTTCCTTTTTGAAGAATAAGGAATCTGTTGTTCTTATTCGGTTTTCACCTCTTACATTGTATTGTAGATTAATGTTTTGAATAATTCCTTTTTTAGTGCCAGTTTTAGGAGCAAAAGGAAACATTCTGCTTATGCTACCTTGAAATGTTGGTAGAGTCATATTAATTTGCTCTGTGTTGGAATTTTGACTGTGAGTAGCTGTAAGGCTAATATTTGCTTGTGGCTCTCCCTTAAATGTTCTAGAATAAGAGACTGAAGAAGCTAATGTATTATTAAGTCTGTTAGCAACATTTAACTGATTAACTGATTGTTGGTAATATTGGCTACTCCCTAAGTTAACAGATGCCGAGAATCTTGAGTTTGGGTTAGATTTAGAATCTTGGCTATGCGACCAACGAATATTGTATATGGTAGATTCAGAGAAATCTGGAAAACCACGCTCGCTATTTAAATTCTTTTCATAACGTACACTAAGATTGCCCCTAAACTTATAACGCTGTGCATAATTAGTTTCGCCTCTAAGTGCATAACTACCATTTGTGTAATAGTCACCTAAAATTGCCAAATCAAAATGGTCACTTATTGCAAAGTAATAACCACCATTTTGCAAAAAATAACCTCTATCGTTCTGTTCACCAAAGGAAGGTAATAACACACCAGATGTTTGCTTATCTGTTAATGGGAAAAATGCAAAAGGTAACCCAATAGGTGTTGGTACGTCTGCTATTACTAGGTTAGTAAGTCCGGTAACAATTTTTTTCTTGGGTACAAATTTAATTTTCCTAGCTTGAAAATAGTATTCAGGGTCTTCAGGGTCTTCAGATGTTGTAAAACGTCCACCAGACATAAACACGACAGAATCGTTTTCTTTTTTGGTAATATCTCCGATAATATTAAAACCACTCTGCTCTGTCCTTGAGTTGAATACTAAGGCTTTTTCTGTGTCAAAATTAAACCTAATGGAATCTGGCTCCACAACTTGGCTCCCTTGTTTAAATACAGGATGCTGTGTATATTCTCCTAAAGAATCTTTTATTCTTCCAGCATATACTTCATTTTTTTTGTAGTCAATGACTATGGCACCTGCATTTATCTGTAAATCTCCATATATGATTTGAGCCTCATTGTATAGATATATTTTTTCTTCCCTTTGGTTAATGGAGACGTAATCTGTGGCTTTATAATCAACTTTATCAGTTAAGAATTCTGATTTTGGCTTTATAGAATCTTGTTTGGTCGTATCTTGAACCTTTTCGTTAACAGGTAAATTTGGAATAGTAATTCGTCTTACAGCTGGAGTATCTATAACTTGGTTTGAGGGTACTGGCGTTATTGGTTTAGGGATGTCCTGAGCGAAGCTAAAAGTGTTTATAAACACTGTAAAACTTAGGGCGAAAAGTATTTGTCTGCTATTTGTTCGCAACGCTTTTAGATGTATTTTTGTAAAAGTATGGCTCGGTTTTTGAATTCCCAAAATTACATATATTTTTTTGTGAACGATTGAATATTCACACAAAAAGGAAAATCGAAAATAATCCAATACTTAAAGCCGTTTTAGCACTATGCAAACGTACATGAAATCTATTATATTATCCTTTATAATATTATTAACGTTCTCATCTTTTTCTTCACTTGGAGATGAAGTAAAGGACGATAAGTTTATTGTCGTTCTAGATGCTGGTCATGGTGGTAAAGATCCAGGTAGGCCTACCAAAAACGGTTATAAAGAAAAAGACATAGCGTTAAAAATAGTTTTAAAAATTGGTAAAGAACTTTCAAAGCACCCTGACATTAAGGTGGTTTACACTAGAAGCACTGATAAATTCATCGAATTAAAGGAAAGAGGAAGAATTGCTAATAAAGCAAATGCGGACCTCTTTGTATCTGTTCACTGTAATGCATGGCATACTTCACAACCTAATGGTACAGAAACATATGTGTTAGGTCTTCACAGGAATAGAACAAATTTTGAAGTTGCTAAAGCTGAAAACTCTGTTATCTTTTTAGAGGATGATTATGAGAAAAATTATGAGGGATTTGATCCGAATTCTCCTGAGGCAGCAATAGGCTTAACATTGGCTCAAGAAGAATATTTAGATCAAAGTATATTATTAGCGAGTTTAGTACAGAAAAATTTTACAAATAAACTTAAACGAAAAGATAGAGGCGTGCATCAAGCAGGTTTTGTAGTCTTACATCAGACTGTTATGCCAAGTATTTTAGTGGAAACGGGGTTTATTACCAATAAAAGTGAAGGTGCTTTTCTTAATTCTAAAGGAGGGCAGACAAAAATCGCAAAATCTGTTGCTGATGCTATCTTGGAATATAAGAACAGTTTGTATCAAGATAATGACCTTTTATTGATAGATGATGTATCTGTTACCGATAAATCCACTGATGCTGATGCTTTGAATTTTAAAGATGTAACTTTTAAAGTTCAAATAGCTGCTAGTTCTAAAGCATTAGAACCAAAACCATACAATTTTAAAGGGTTGAAAAATATAATAAGAATTAAGAATGGAAATATGTATAAATACCTTTATGGAAATACATCTAATTACGATGAAGTGAAGAAGCTAAAAGGTGAAGCTGAAGAAAAAGGTTACACATCTTGTTTTATTGTTGCATACAAGAATGGTGAAAAGATAGCGCTTCAAAAAGCCTTGAAATCTCAGTCTAATTAGAATTGTTTTAAGTATGTTACAGAGTTTTGAAATCATTAAAAACATTCTTAAAAAAGACGAATTTCCTCAAAAAACTTGATGTTGAACTAATCCAGCTTTTACAGCAGGACTTTTGAATTTTATTCCTAATTTTGTGACTAACCAAATAAAAATCTATTGAAAATCTCTCGTGAAGTTAAGACAGCTCTTTTAGTTACAGCAGGAATAATCTTGTTTATTTTTGGCTTTAACTACTTAAAAGGAAAGAACCTATTAAGCTCAGACCGAACTTATTATGCAGTTTACGATAATGTAGAAGGCCTTGCTCCTTCAACTCCAGTTACCATTAATGGATTAAGCGTTGGTAGTGTACAGAGTATTGATTTTAATGATCAAAACGGTAAGCTTTTGGTTACAATGATTATCACCAAAGATTTCGAATTTTCTAAGAACAGCGAAGCGCAATTATACGAAGCTGGATTAATAGGTGGAAAATCTGTTGCTATAATACCAAAGTTTGACAATGCTGGAGTTGCTGAATCTGGCGCATACTTAAAAGGTACTGTAAAAGCAGGCTTGTCTGAATTGGTAAATCAAAAACTCACTCCACTCCAGGAAAAGATGGAAATCATGATGGTTAGTGCGGATTCAGTGCTAACTAATATCAATGATGTTTTTGATGCAGATACCAAAGCAAATCTTAAGAATAGTATTGCTCAATTAAACTCTACAATCACATCATTCAAGAGCATGTCTGCTTCTATGAATACCCTGGTAAGCGATAATAAGGACAAGTTAGACAATACACTTACCAATGTAGACAAAGTATCTACAGATTTATCAAAATTATCTGGTTCCCTCGCTGAAGCTGATTTAAAGAAGACTATTACGGATCTTCAGAATACTGTCAATAATTTCAATGATGTATTGGCAAGTGTTGAGAATGGACAAGGCTCTATGGGTAAGCTTTTAAAAGATGAAAAATTGTATAACAACCTGGAAGGCGCTTCAAAACAACTGGAACAGCTTCTAGAAGACATGAAGTTAAATCCTAAGCGCTATGTACATTTTTCGCTTTTCGGAAAAAAACCAAAGCAATATGATGCTGATGGTAACGAGATAAAAAATAAAGACTAATTCCTTCAATGAATTATATTCCAAACATATTATTTGCAATAGTCTTAATCTTAGGTATAGGCTATTTTGCCAGAAATGTTAAGAAACTTATTCGTAACATTAAGTTAGGGCAAGATAAAGATGTAAGTGACAACAAATCTCAGCGATGGAAGAATATGGCGATGATTGCTCTAGGACAGAGTAAGATGGTGCGAAGACCTATTGCTGGTTTACTACATGTTATCGTTTATGTTGGTTTTATTGTTATCAACCTTGAAGTATTAGAAATTATTATTGATGGATTATTTGGGACGCATCGTATATTTTCTTCTATCGGATCTCTTTACGGTATTTTAATAGGTTCGTTTGAAATATTAGCAGTACTAGTTTTAGTATCTGTTATAGTTTTTTGGTTACGCAGAAATATTATAAAAATTAAGCGTTTCATGAATAATGAAATGAAAGGTTGGCCAAAGAATGATGGAAATATCATCCTTTATTTTGAAGTGGTCCTCATGTGCTTATTTTTGATAATGAACGCTACTGACCTACCATTTCAGGAAATGAATTCTGGCAACATAATTAGTCAATATATAACACCATGGTTTAGCAGTCTATCTGAAAATACGGTTCATGTCATAGAAAGAAGTGCTTGGTGGCTGCATATTATTGGCATATTGATATTCTTGAATTACCTCTATTTTTCTAAACATCTACATATATTACTGGCGTTTCCAAATACGTTTTATGGACGTTTAACACCAAAAGGGCAACTGGATAATTTAGAGTCAGTTACTAATGAAGTAAAAATGATGATGGATCCAAATGTAGATCCTTTTGCTGCGCCACCTGAAGCAGCAGCGGATGCCGTTCCTGCTAAATTTGGAGCCAGTGATGTTCAAGACCTTAATTGGGTACAGCTTTTAAATGCTTATACATGTACTGAGTGTGGTCGTTGTACCAGCGAATGTCCTGCTAATCAAACAGGAAAGAAATTATCACCTCGAAAAATCATGATGGATACGCGTGATAGATTAGAGGAAGTCGGTAAAAATATCGATAGTAACAAAGGAACATTCAAGGAAGATGGAAAACAGTTATTAGATGATTATATAACTAGGGAAGAGCTTTGGGCATGTACATCTTGTAATGCATGTGTGGATGCTTGTCCTGTAAGTATTGACCCTCTGTCTATAATAATGCATATTAGACGTTATTTAGTAATGGAACAATCTGCAGCGCCAGTTGAGTTGAATAATATGATGACCAATATCGAAAACAATGGAGCGCCTTGGCCATATAATCAAATGGACCGTTTGAACTGGAAAAATGAATAGAAACAGAAGTGAAATGGATAGCCTTTATATTGTTTTTTTTGAGTTCGATACAATGTATCGGGCAAAGAGGCTATGCTAAAGATTCTCTCCAATTTAAGGCTTACATCCATACAACCTATGAAGAATCATTTGTAAAAAGCATTGTTGTGAAAAAAGTGTTTTGTGATTTTTGCAATAAAAATGAGCTAGAGTACCTAAAACAAAGATTCTGGGATATGACAAATGCAGATAAATACCATCCTGCACTGCGAATTAAGAATGGGGTAAGAAAAACAACTCTAATAACTAGAGTATCAAAGAAAGATTTTGAGGAACTCAAAAACGATTAAAGAATAATTTATGAGTGAAACAATAAAAGTGCCAACAATGGCAGAATATATGGCTCAAGGCAAACAACCAGAAGTCTTGTTTTGGGTTGGCTGTGCTGGAAGTTTTGATGATCGCGCTAAGAAAATTACAAAAGCATTTGTAAGACTTCTTAACCGAGCTAATGTTGAGTTTGCCGTGTTGGGCACTGAAGAAAGTTGCTCAGGAGACCCAGCAAAACGTTCTGGAAATGAGTTTTTGTTTCAAATGCAGGCAGTTACTAATATCGAAGTAATGAATGCTTACGAAGTCAAGAAAATTGTCACTGCTTGTCCACACTGCTTTAATACCATAAAAAATGAATACCCTGAGTTAGGAGGGAATTACGAAGTAATGCACCATACTCAGTTCTTAAAGTCATTGTTAGATGATGGTAGATTAACCATAGAGGGAGGTAAATTTAAAGGCAAGCGTATAACGTTTCATGACCCATGCTATTTAGGACGTGCTAACGATGTTTATGAAGCACCACGAGATTTAATAAGAAAGTTAGAAGTGGAGCTGATAGAAATGCGTAAATGCAAGAAGAATGGCTTATGTTGTGGCGCTGGTGGTGCACAAATGTTCAAAGAACCTGAAAAAGGTGATAAAGATGTTAATGTTGAGCGCACAGAACAAGCTTTAGAAATAAAGCCAGACATTATTGCCGCTGGGTGTCCATTTTGTAATACAATGATGACGGATGGTGTAAAAGCTAAGGAAAAAGAAGGTGATATCGAAGTTATGGATGTTGCCGAATTGATTGCTAATGCTCAGGATTTATAGAATTAATGCTTACGAAATTTAATTCATTACCCGATACCTCGAGAGTTTGGATTTACCAAGCAAACCGCTCTTTCTCCGAAGCTGAACTTGAGGAAATATCTAATAAGCTAAATGTTTTTTTGGAACAATGGACAGCACATGGGAGCGATTTAAAAGCTGGTTTCGAAATAAAATACAAACGATTTCTTGTCATCGCTTTAGACCAAGAGCAAGCATCAGCTTCTGGTTGCTCCATTGATGCTTCAGTTCATTTCGTACAACAATTAGAAAAAGAATATAATGTCGACCTACTTGACAAAATGAATGTCTCTTATAAACAAGGGGAGTATGTTGCTTACAAAACATTAACCGATTTCAGGAAAATGGCTAAGCAGAAAGCAGTCTCAAAAAATACCATTGTCTTCAATAATTTAGTTACTAACCTTGCTGAGTATAAAGAGAATTGGGAAGTGCCC
>CALDUJ010000068.1 GCA_937923735.1 uncultured Flavobacteriaceae bacterium
GTGGCTAATAGAGTAGAAGGTGTTACAATGACAATATTTTTCTCAAATGCTTTATTATATAACGAGTTGTCATCATTAACTGCAATAGCAAAGGCAGGCTCAATAGGAACAAACATTAATACGAAATCGGGAGATGCAATATCATAAAGGTCTTGATAATTCTTTTCGGATAGTTGGTCTACATGCTTCTTGATAGAATTAACATGTGCTTTTAAATACATGGCTTCATCTTCTTTCTCTGCATTTACAAGACGTTCGTAATCTGTTAACGATACCTTGGAATCGATAATCATTTTCTTGCCATCTGGTAAATGCAAAACAACATCTGGCAAAACTCTCGAACCATCGTCGAGGGTGAAACTTTGCTGAACAAAATATTCTCTGTCTTTCTCTAATCCAGATTTTTCTAAAACACGTTCCAACACTAATTCACCCCAATTACCTTGCATTTTGCTATCACCTTTAAGTGCTTTAGTAAGGTTAGTGGCTTCTTTAGTCATTTGAAGATTGAGATCTTTCAAACCAAGTAATTGCTCTTTGAGAGCCGAATGCATACTGATACTCTCTTTTTGAGTGTCTTCTACTTTCTTTTCGAAGGTCTTTATCTTTTCTTCTAAAGGATTTAAGATGTTTTTGATATTCTCCTTATTTTGCTCTGTGAATTTATTAGATTTTTCTTCCAGTATAGTGTTTGCAAGAAGTTTGAATTCATTTCTCAACTCTTCTTGACGTTGTTCTAATTCTGTATCTCGTTTTAAATTCTGTTGTTGAAGGTTTTCGAACTCTGTGTTTCTCTGAGTTAATTCTATATTCAACCCTTCGCGTTCATCTCGAAATCTGTCTCGTTCTGCTTCTAGATTCGAAATGGCTATTTTTAAATCATCAATGGTTAAACTCATTTGGTTCTGACGCTCTTCTAGCGTACTCTTTTCACTTTTGGCTTTGAGTTTCATAAACATAACTCCTAGTAAAGCGCCCAGAATGCCTGAAAAAAGAATAGAAAGTATAAGAATAAGATTGTCGTTCATTTAGTAAGTGAAATTTATCAAAGATACATCATTTTTTAACCTTAAAAGAACCTGAATCATTATCAAATACAATCAAATCTTTCGGAAAAAGTGTATCAAAACTTCCCATATTAATGAGTTCTTTAGGCGTGCCAGAAATCACTTCAGAATTAGACATAACAATTAATTTATTGCATAATTGAATAGCTAAATCTATTTCATGAGAGGAAAACAAAATCGTCTTATTTGTTTTATTAGCAAGCGTTTTTAATAGATTTAATATGTATGCTTTATGATACATGTCTAAATGCGTGGTAGGTTCATCTAAAATAATAAGGGCAGTATCTTGAGCCAAAGCCCTTGCAATCATTACTTTTTGTAGTTGCCCATCGCTTAATTCAAAACATTTTTTATGTTGTAGTTCTTTAATAGATGTGTCTTCCATAACACGACTGACAACAGTTTTATCATCCTCAGTTAAATTACCTATCCAATTGGTGTAGGGTTGTCGACCAAGAGCAATTAATTCGAAGACTGTTAGGTTTTTGGAGAAACTATGTTCTGTTAGGACTAGACTTAAAGATTTAGCTAATTCTAAGTTAGAAAAACTATCAATCGATTTAGAGTCCATGCTTATATGTCCTGAAAGCGGTTGCTGTACTTTGGTGAGCGTTCTGAGCAATGTAGATTTACCAATACCATTGGCACCAACCAAACCAACAAGCTCTCCTTGCTGTAATTCTATATTAATATTTGAAGCTATAACAGTCTCTTCTTTCTTGGACTTATAACCTATAGAAAGCTGTTCTGTTTTAAGGACGATATGTTGTTTTTTAATTTCCACTAAAACATCATTTTTCGTTGTCTAATCAATAGCCAAATAACAACCGGCGCACCAACTATAGATGTTATTGCATTAATAGGTAGTGTGTAATCACTCATTGGTAACTGCGCTATACTATCACAAATAAGCATCACAATAGCACCGTATAAGAATACTGCTGGCAATAGTACTTTATGATTGGAGGTTTTGAAAACTTGCCTTGTAAGATGTGGAATGGCTAAGCCTATAAATGCTATTGGTCCTGCAAAAGCAGTTATAGTCCCAGCTAAAAGACTAGTCGCGACGATAATAATTAATCTACTTTTTTTAATGTCGAGGCCGAGGCTTTTCGCATAGTTTTCACCTAACAATAAGGTATTTAGTTGCTTGATAGCATAAATACTTATTAATAATCCTATTAAGTAGACTAAGGATAACACACCAAGTTCACTCCAACTAAGATTCCCTAAACTTCCAAATCCCCAGAAGATATATTGTTGTAATTGTTCTGCGCTGGTGAAATAGGATAAAACACTTACTATAGCAGCTGTAATGCTTCCGAACATTAAACCTATAATAAGGATGGCCATAGTATCTCTAACTCTCACAGAAACCATTACAACAGCCAATAAGACCAAAAAACTACCAATACTCGCAGCGATGACTAAACTCCATTGAGATACCAGTATGGTGGACAAGAAGCCACCAAAAGTAGAGGCGCCCATTATAACAAGTGCAACCCCTAAACTGGCCCCGGAACTTATTCCCAAAACAAACGGTCCAGCAAGTGGATTCTTGAATAGTGTCTGCATTAACAATCCAGATATTCCTAGTCCTGAGCCAACTAATATTGCAGTAAACGCCTTTGGAAGTCTATAATCTTGTATAATATATTGCCAAGAGTTATTCTCAATATTGTTGCCAAAAATGCTGCCGAAAATTGATTTTAAAGGAATAGAAACAGAACCTAAGCTAATATTTGCAAAAAAGAAAACGAGCAATACTAAAGATAGAATTACAAACTGTTTTTTGTATGTCTTAGTTTCTTGCAATTATTGAAGTTGTTTAAAGAAATATGGAGTGTAGTCATTAAGTAATTCAGGGTGGCATATTTTAATAATATCTTTTAAAACTAGATCTGGTCTTGCTGTTCCTAATTCGTAATATAAGACGCCACCAGTATCCCCGGTTGTCATACTAAATGAATATATTTTTTTCTTATTGAATGCTTCAAATTTAGTGTAATGCGAGTTTACTTTTTCTAAGGCTTCAAATGTTGTATAGTATGATGGACTTAACCACAAATCTGCATTTTTAGCTTTGTCTAATACACTCTCGAAACTCAAAGCTAAACTCCCAGAACCAGTAGTTTCACTCCATAAGTAATTAGTGTTGGCATCTTCTAGTAATTGCGCTTCTGGACTCGCTCCATTAGGTAAGTACCATACGTCTTTATGCATAGCACCACTTAAAATTGTTGGTTTACTTTCTACTTTGAGTGCTAGCTGTTTCGCTAATTTATAATCATGCTCAATTTTGTTGAATATAGAATCCGCTTCTTTTTCCTTACTAAAAATAACGCCAAAAAACTTGACCCATTCTGCTTTTGCTAAAGGAGATGCTTCGGTCCAATCGCCATTATATATTACTGGAATATTGGCTTTTTGTATTGTATTAAAATTTTTGTTTGTACCATCTACTCCAAAACCAATAACAACTTCTGGTTTTAATTCCAATAATACTTCAGTATTTATGCCTTCATTTTTGCCAAGCTCTCTTATTTCATTACTATCAATTCTTGCTCTGGTTTTTTTTGATGATATGTAGTCGGTTCCAGGAAAACCGACTAATTTATCTTCTACTTCGAGTAATTCTAATGCTGGAATATGTGTTGTTGAGGTCACAACTATAGATTCTATAGGTGTTAGGATAATGCCATCGTAAGCATCTCGCATAAATGTTGTTTTCGCAGCCTCTTCAGAACTAATTAGTACATACTTAAAGCTCTTTTTTGCTTGAGGCCAAGGCGACTTAATTTCTAGAATAGTATGGTTTCCATTCTCAGTAATGACAAAACCTTTAGCATATTTTAAATCTAGTGAATGAGCCTTTACTGAAGTAGGAAATGGAATTTCATTAGTCTTATTTTCTTTACATCCCAATAAGACTAAGAGTAAGACAATGAGATAACTTTGTTTTGAGAGAATACCATTCATACCTCAAAAATAAGATTATTTGATCTTTAGGGTAAAAGATTAAACAAATTCTTTACTTTCGCAGCGAATTATAGGTTTGGCAAAGGAGAATGTCCCGAAACGAGTTCGGGATGACCTAAGTCAATTAAAAGGGAATTCGGTTAAAATCCGAAGCTGTTCCCGCAACTGTAAGTTTTATGCCCAACTTGATTGGGCATCTCTTTATTTTGAGCTGTTATTTACTTCAATACCACTGTCAAGACGATACGTCTTGATGGGAAGGTTTAGATACACTGAGGACAAGCCAGGAGACCTGCCATAATTCAAAAACGATGTTAACTTTCGGGATAAAAGTCAATAACATTGGATTAACCGTAAGAGGATTAATAGAAAAAACTTATGGTGTTTCCAATACACTCAGAATCATGCAAATCTCGATTATCGAGCGTATGATTCGTCATATAGTTCCGAGCAATTAAATTTTTAATGAACACGAAAACAAAATTTTTATGTGTTGCAGCAACCTTTGTATTAAACTATGGTTTTGCACAGCAACAGAAAGAAGAGCAACCCGTTGAGGAATTGCAAGAGGTAGTTATTACGGATTCAAAATTTAAATTGAAACGCGAGAATTCTGGAAAAGTAATAACGAAGATTACTCAAAAAGAACTAGAACGTCTCCAAGGTAAGTCTGTAGCAGAAATAGTAAACACTATTTCCGGTATTGAAATTAACGGTGCCAGAAGTAATGCAGGACAAAACCTAAGTTATTTTGTTCGAGGAGGAAGAAATAGACAAGTATTAATATTAATAGATGGCATTGCGGTATCCGACCCATCACAAATTGCTAACGACTATGATTTAAGACTATTGAATACCGATCAGGTTGAGTCTATTGAAATCCTTAAAGGTGCAACCAGTACATTGTATGGTACAGGAGCTGCGACTGCAGTTATAAATATTAAACTGAAAGAAGCAAGTAAAGACAAAATATCAGCGAATTTTAGAACAGTAATGGGTAGTAATCAATCTCAAGATGATGCTAACTATAACATTGAAAACTTCTTTAACAGTGTGTCGGTTAACGGAACGCTCTCTAAATTTAACTATCTAGCTAGTTTTGGACATCAATATACTGATGGACTGTCTGCTGTCTCTAACGGTACTGAATCGGATGCTTTTCAGTCCATTAATGGTAATTTTAAATTAGGTTACAAATTCTCCGAAAGAATATCGGTTAACGCTTATGCAAGCTTTGATAATTTTGATGCAGACTTTGACGATTTTGATTACACCGATGCAGACAATGTATCCGAAACTGACCAATATAGGTTTGGAGTGGCCTCTGAGTTAAATTATAAGAAAGGTAGTTTATCTATAAATGCATCATACAATAATGTAAAAAGAGATATAGAATCATCATTTCCTTCTCGATTTAATGCCGAGAGTTATTTTATAGATGTTTTTAATCGTTATAATTTCAATAATCAGTTCTATACAATTGTTGGTGTTAATTATCAGGACAACGATATGGAGAGCTTCTCTATACCATTTGGAGAAACAGATTTTCAGCAAGCAATAAGCCCCGAAGAGGCATCTTTCGATATAATCGACCCTTATGCAAATGTGGTTTATGTATCAGATTTTGGTTTAAACTTAAATGCTGGTCTGAGACTAAATAATCATAGTAATTATGGTTCACACCTGGTTTATAGTCTTAATCCATCGTACAGAAAAGATACAGGATTTGGGTATTTAAAAGCTTTAACTAGTTATAGTACTGCTTTTATTACACCATCCTTATTTCAGTTATACGAACCTTCTTTCGGGAATGAAGATTTACAACCTGAAGAAAACAGAACTATAGAAGCCGGATTAGAGGCTGGAATCGGAAAGAAGACTAGAGTAAGTGCTGTTTATTTTAATAGAAAGGAAACTAACTTTATTGATTTTACATTAATAGACCCCGATAACTTTACTTTTCAGTATACTAATGTAAATGATACTTTTACTGCATCTGGGATTGAGATTGAAGCTTTTATACCCTTAATCAAGGGTTTAAATTTAAATCTTAATGGAACTTATACCAAGGTTGAAGAAGACTTAAATTTAAGAATACCGGAATTAAAGATTAACACCAGATTGGATTATCAGCTTTGCGATAAAGTATTTATGTCTCTAGCATATCAGTACAATGCTGATAGAGAAGATGCCTATTTTGATAATGCGACTTTTGAGACTGTAAACGTAACATTACCTAGCTATGGCTTATTAGACTTTTATATAAGTCAGAAAGTATTAAAAGATAAAATGACTTTGTTTGCTAATCTAACTAATATTCTAAATGAAGATTACGAAGAGCTATTTGGTTATGCAACTAAAGGAAGAAACATTAATATTGGATTTAATCTAAAGTTTTAAATAAAAAAAAGCCGCTGATTCAGCGGCTTTTTTATGATTATTTTCAATTATTATCTGTAGAATCTTCAACACGAATAATCTTATCATTATCCACATACATACCTTTAGAATAAGGAATGAAATCCTTACTATCAGCAACTAATTCTAATTCTTCAGTTATTGGATAAAAAACTCTTCCCGAGTTCAATATATCGTTTATGGCTACAGATAATAAAAGCTCATTGGGATTCCCTAATACGCCTAGGTCACTGTAATCTTCATTAACTGCAATATCGGGTGTAAGTCCATCATCATAATCTGTTACACCTATTGAGTTTAGCGACTTGAATACCAAAGGCTGGATAGCATAAGTATGGCTCGGATTAGCATTTGCTCTACCAAAGTTAGGAGAATCATATACTGTAAATGAAGCTTGATACTTGCCAGCAGTCCTTGCACCTATCTGAACTACATCAATATATGGGGTTAATCCATTTATCACCAACTCGCTAGCAGAT
>CALDUJ010000069.1 GCA_937923735.1 uncultured Flavobacteriaceae bacterium
ATTAAATGTCGCAATGCCATTAGTAAACCCTTCAATGAAAAAGCCTTGTCCAGAAGCAATTATCCCGGTTGGAGGTGTCCCTCCTGTTACGGCAGCCACACCACCAGTTCCAGGATTAAAAGAAGCATAATCATCAACAGAAAAATTAAGATTATCTGGACCTGGGTTTGCTCCTAATGGAACAGAGTTATGAGTCCATAAATAAATAGTCCCATCTAAAATTGCTGTATTTGCTGGATCTGTTAAAAAGGTGGTTGCATTTAATCCAGAGGGATAAGGATTACCTAAAAGATTCCAATTGGGATCTCCAGGAGCTGCACTAACTGTTACAGCAGTTGTAATAACACCTGTGTTGAACTCTCCATCGAAATTATACGTTTGTGTTTGGGGGTAAGCCATAGCATTGCTTTGAGCAAATGCAGCATACCCTCTACCTGGAATCATTGCTCCGGATGCTACTGCCCAATCATCAGAGTTGTCATCAAAACCAAAAGGTGCAACCAAGTCTTCAAAGTTAGCAGCATCATACTCAAATATTCTATTGGCAGGAACTAAATCCATACCACTTCCTACTTCTCCAATTATTTCGTTTACAAAAGGTGAACTCCAATAGGTATAACTGAAATATGCTTGTAAAGGTGTTGTTGTCTTTTGCACACTACCAACACCTGTTCCTGCCAGAATTACTGCAGAAGCATCATTAATTTGTACTAAGTTGGCTTCTGAAGCTACAATGATATCCGCATTATTTATTGTTATGTCATTAGTGACTTGAACATAATCAGTCCCGTTAATATTTAAATCAGCATTTATTGTAAGGCTACAGGCTTCAAAACTTCCTCCATTTACTGCTGTATCGTAAGGAGCATCAATAACAACTCCATAAGTATTGTCAGGTAAGGCTGGTATCCATGTGCCATTCCATGTAGTAATTAAAGAGCAGTCTGGTGTTACAGATCCATTAAATGTAAAATCGTTTATGCTATACGTTCCTGCAGCAGAACTTGCCCCCCACGCATATACTCTAAATGTTATTGGGGCATTTATATCTTGATAAGCTATAGCTGTTAAATCTATTGTAGTTCCATTAATTAGAGGGACTCCAATATTACCTGTAAAGCCATCTAAACTAGACCTTAACAAGATATTTGTTGGTCCAGTACCGGAAGCCTGTCCAGTATACACAAAGCTTACAAAATCGATTTCGTAACCTAGATTGGGAGTAATAGTGAACTCAAAATATGCTGTATTATCAAAAGCTATAGTATTCCACCCTCTAGCATTATATCTATTGAGGCCTGCGTTACCTAGTATTCCAGCTCCTCTTCCAATACCACTAGCTGTAATATTAGCATCAACACCTTGTCCTGTTACAAATGGATTAGCTAAGCTTGGATTAGGATCAGTTATGGGGTTATTGAATATTGATTGTCCAAAACAGAAACTACTTAATAATAAAACAAAATATAATATGTAGTATTTCTTTTTCATAATTTGGGATTATATTTAATACTTATATCTATCTTCCCTTTTGTTGAACACTTCTAAAACATATTCTCTAGACGAAGCCAGAAAAAAACTGGAATATTATTGTTCGTATCAAGAACGTTGTCATAAAGAAGTTGAACAAAAGTTAAGAAGCATGAAAATGATTCCTGAAGCAAGAAACATTATCATCCTCCATCTATTGGAAAACAACTATCTAAATGAAGAACGTTTCGCCAAAACATTTACAAGAGGTAAATTCAAAATCAAGAAATGGGGACGTCGCCGATTAATCTTAGAATTAAGAAAAAAAGGCATAAGTAAAGTTAATATAAATCTGGCGCTTAAGGAAATAGAAGACGCTGAGTATATCGAGGTTTTTAATGAATTGAGCGAAAAAAAGGCAAAATCGCTACGGGAAAATAGTAAATTAAAGAAAAAGAGGAAGTTACAGGATTATTTACTATATCGAGGCTGGGAGACTCATTTGGTGTATGATAGGGTGAATGAATTAATAAAATAATAAAAAATTATAATGAGAATAATCCTATCATTAGTGCTTAGCATTTGTCTAATCACTTCATGCAAAGAAAAAGTTAATGAAAAGAAAGAAATTGCAAAAAAAGAAACCAAAAAATCAGTAGAAACTCAAGAATTCTGGAATCACTTAAAAAAGCTTTGCGGCAAATCTTTTGAAGGCATTTTAGAGCTTCCTGAAAACGATGAACAATTTGGCGGTAAAAAACTCGTCATGCATGTGCGTTCTTGTAATGATAGCATTATAAAGATTCCTTTCTTCGTTGGTGATGATAAATCAAGAACATGGGTATTAAAATTAAAAGACAATCGCATCTCTTTAAAGCACGACCATAGACATGAAGATGGGTCGGAAGACGAGATTACGCAATATGGAGGCGTCACCACGAACTCTGGACAGTCTTCCTTGCAGGTTTTTTCGGCCGATGAAGGCACTAAAAAAATGATTCCTGCAGCGTCATCAAATACCTGGTGGATAACTTTAGATAACAAACAATTTACCTATAACTTAAGACGACTGGGAACGCCTCGGGTATTTAGAGTGACTTTTGATTTGACTAAAACTATCGAAAATCCAGAAGCTCCCTGGGGTTGGAAGGATAATTAAATATTTACTTTACGATTTGTTCTTACAATAGCTTGCTCATTTTTCCAATCTATCCATTTTTGACCTTTAATGCGACGCATCAGATTATCGTAATTACGCATGATAAATACATTATAAATGGCCTTTCCCAGATGTTTAGGGTTTCTCGCGATGGCTCTCAAACTCATTGAAAAACCAGACGTAATATAACGCATATAGTGCCAATAACCTTCGGGCATGTATAGCACATTACCATGCTCCAAGTTTGTGATATATCCTTTTGCATTTTTAAGTGCTGGCCATTTTTTAAAATCCGGATTATTAAAATCAATGTCTTCTCGAACAATTAACGAATGAGGAATTTTGTACAGATACTTGTTCTGCTTTTGGTCAAATAGAATACACTGTTTCTTGCCTTCGAAATGAAAATGAAAAATATTCGCCAAATCTATGTCATAGTGCATAAATGTGTGCGAGTCCGTCCCTCCAAAAAATAGCATTGGTAAACCTTTCATGAGTCGTAATCCAAAATCAGGGAATGTAAAATCCTTTTGGAGCTGTGGTACTTCCTTTAAAATATTCCAAAGAAAAATTCTGAATTTAGTTGGTTCTCGCTTCAATAAATCAACATACTCGCTCATCTTCATCTTGGCATGTGGTTCGTTAAAACCATCTTTATAGTCAACTGGACGGTCATCGTAAAGTGGTACAATTTTATCTCCAGCGACTTCTTTCATATAGTCCAAATTCCATTTAGTATAGGCGGGCCAATCATTAACAAACTCTTCAATAACAACTGGTTTTTGTGGTTTGAAGTAGTTTTTAATGAAATCTTCTTTGGTAATGGTTTTTACCCTTGGTATGTCTTGAAGGTTCAGTTTCAAATCTATATACTTTACACAAGTAAATTTAATAAAACGTTACAAAATCAAGTTTATTTAAAAGCATACTTTAATCCAAACAACACATTCCCTTTTGGCATTGGTACAAATCCTGTCTCAATAAAATCTGCGTTAAAGATGTTATTTGCAATTACCGATGCCTCAAAATCTTTAATATCCCAAATAATACTTGCATCCCATACATTATAACTCAATCCTGCAGTACGCTCAGCATGCTTGTAAACAATACTTTGAGTTACATTTTTTAGAAATTGAGATTGGTAAGTTAGTGCAAAATGATGCTTTAATGAATTAATCGAGTACCTCGAAAAATTGAGATTTAAGTCCTTAACCTCATCTTCAATAAACGTATACGACCCTCTTATCTGTTGATTAAAGCTATTCATTTCAAAATTATAAGATCCGCTAGCCTCAAAACCTTTGCTATTAACATCTCTAATGTTTGTTGCTTGAAATAAATCATCTTCATTTTCCTTTACATAGTCTATTATCTTATCTGAGTCTCTATTAAAAAAAGCTAAGTTTGCGTTGAATCCATTATTAGCATATTTTAAACCTAACTCTTGAGCAAATGCTTCCTCTGGCTCTAAATCAGGATTCCCAAGAGTTGCAGGGTCACTGTAAAACAAATCGGTATATGTCGGGATTCTGTAAGTATACCCAACGTTTCCATAAAGCTTTAAGTTATTGTTTACTTTATATCCAATATCCAATCCGGGGAACGCGTGAAACTTAAAATCCGAAAAATAATTAACTGCTATACCTGGCGTAATATCCAACTTATCGTCTGCTAATTTAAAACGATGCTCGACAAAAAGATTGGTCATAAATCGGTCTCTTTGTCCTAAATTATTACTCGAAATACCAACTTTCGCTACATCAATTCCAAATCCAGTAATGCCGGCATTAGAAGTATATGAAGCATTAACATCAAACCCAACTTTATTGGTTATATGAAAGTTTCTATAAAAATCAGGGTCTTCACGACGTAGCAAAAACATATCCTGATTTCTTCTCCAATATACTTGCGGCTTGATGGTAAGGTTCCCTTTCCTTAATTTAGACTGAAAACTCAACAAACTTCCTTGTGTTTCTTCATACTCGAAGAATGTAGGATTTGTGGTGTAGAAGTTTTGCGCCCCAAACTTTCTATCAGAAAAAGAGGCAATCATCTTTATAGGTGTCTTGTTCTTATTGAACGTGCTTTTTATAAAGTAATTCTTATTATCATAATCACTATTCAGTCGATGTCCGTCAGAAGTATTTTGTGAAAAATGAACAATATGAGAGGCTCTAGCATATTCAGCCCCAACAGTTACTGCTGCATTTTGTTGTCCATAAGAACCGCCCTGTATCTCCCCTGTAATTAAGTTGTCCATGGCTTTCTTGGTTACAATATTAATAGCACCAGTAAATGCGTTCTGTCCGAAGACTCTTGCCGCTGGTCCTTTAATAATTTCAATACGTTCAATAACTTCTATTGGCAAGGCTAAATTCATAGTATGATGCCCAGTTTGTGCATCTTCAACTTTTATCCCATCTATAAGCAATAGTGTTTGATCAAAACTCCCTCCACGAATATAGAGGTCAGCTTGCATGCCGTTAGTACCACGCTGTCTTATGTCCACACCAGCAAACTGCTGCAATAATCCTGCAACACTAGTAGCAGCACTTTGCTTAATGTCTTCGGAAGAAATAACAGTTATAGTTCGAGAGTTTTCTGAAAAAGGAAGGTCAATTCTACTAGATGTAATAACTACGGAATCCAGTGTTTGTTGTACTTGCTGGTCTTGTGCAAAAGACACTGAAAATATTGCTATAAAAAACAGTGCAACTATTGATTTGTTCATTATTTTTTGATTGTTTAGTATAAGCCGTCAAAAATAAATAAACCCATTTATTTGGCAAGTTTATGGTTGTTAATATTGTCTTTCTTGTTTAGTGATTATCTTAGTGGGAAAATAATCATACAAATGAAATGAGCCATAACTATTCTTTGTACCCACCGAAATGTTTAATGGCGAATTACATCTGACTGGTAAAAAACAATAAAATTTAAACAGATGAAAAACATCTTTCTTCTCTTAGCATTTGTTTCAATCTTAAGCTGCAATGCTTCAAAAACTGAAAGTTCCGTTGCACATAATAAAACCAAGGCAAACTTCATTTCATCCGTATATGAAATTTCTTTTGAGAATGCTGTGCATCATGAAGCTGAAATACATGCAAAATTCAACAATCTTAAAACTGACGAAGTAGAATTTAGAATGAGTAGAACATCTCCTGGGCGCTACGCTTTACATGAATTTATGAAGAACGTTTATGCTGTTAAAGTAACCGATGGTAAAGGAAATGAATTAAAGACAACACGTCCTGACCCCTATTCCTGGAAAGTAAACGGACATGATGGTACTTTAAAAGTAAGTTACACACTGTTTGCCAATCGCGGCGGTGGCACCTATGCTCAAATAGACGAAACCCATGCGCATCTTAATATCCCCGCAACCTTTATATATGTTCCTAGTTTAGCGAATGACGGTATAAAGGTGACATTCAATACCCGAAATGACCTGAACTGGAAAATAGCTACACAACTAAAATCTATAGGAAACAATACATATTATGCCAAGAATCTTCAGTATTTTATGGATAGTCCGACGGAGATCAGTAACCACAGTATTCGTTCTTTCGATGTAAAAGGACAATCCATAAATTTTGTATTACACCATAATGGCACAGAAGCTGAATTAGACCAATACTTCGAGAAAGTAAAGAAAGTTGTCTTGCAACAAGAAGCTATTTACGGCGAGCTTCCAAAATACGATTATGGAGCATACACTTTCTTGGCATGTTATATTCCTAATGCTTCAGGAGATGGTATGGAACATCGTAACTCAACTATCTTAACAAGTACACGAAGTTTAGCAAATGGCGGTTTAGAGCGCAATTTAGGAACCGTTTCGCATGAGTTTTTTCATTGTTGGAATGTAGAGCGCATAAGACCACAATCTTTGGAACCTTTTGATTTCGAAGAAGCTAATATGAGTGGCGAACTTTGGTTTGCTGAAGGTTTTACGAGTTATTATGATGACTTGACTATTTGTAGAGCAGGACTGACAAGTCAAGAAGATTACATTAAAAATTTAACAGGTACTTTTAACTATGTATGGAATTCGCCAGGAAGGCAATTCTTCAATCCAATCGAAATGAGCTACCAAGCACCTTTTGTGGATGCTGCCCGTTCGGTAGACCCAGTAAACAGAACTAATACCTTTATTTCTTACTATTCCTATGGAAGTGCTTTAGCATTGGCTCTCGATTTATCATTAAGAGAAAAAGGCTTAAATCTTGACGACTATATGAAATTGGTATGGAATGCCTTCGGCAAGAATGAAGCACCTTATACAGTTACAGACTTACACAAAACCTTAAACACTTATGCTGGAAAAACCTTTGGAGATGATTTCTTTAATAATTACATCTACAAAAGCGGTATGCCAGACATGAAACATTTATTTAGCACGGTTGGTGTTTCCTTGATTCAACCAAAAGATAAAATCCGCTTTGGTGCTACGGTAAGAGATGGCGTTTTAGGGAGCGTTACTATGGGAACTTCTGCTTATAATGCTGGGCTTGAAAGTGGCGACAAACTAATACAAATTGGAGAGTATCTTGTAAGCAAAGAGTTAGACATAAATGCGATTCTGAATAAGTATGCCATTGGAGATAAAGCTAAAGTAATATATGAGCGTTATGGAAGTAAGAAGGAAACAATAATTAAGTTTTTAGCAAATAATGCGTATACAATTTCATTAGACAAGAACTCTGATGCTAAGAAGAATGAAAGAGACGCTTGGTTGAGTTCTAAATATTAGAATAATATTGTTTTTCAGTATTAAATTATTGTTTTTCAATAATTTTTATATATTTGTTATCGTTAAACAATAATATTATAATTATGAAATCTGCAAAAACATTACATTCTATACTTAGTATAATAATCTATTTAATTTTACTAGTAATCGCCGTTGGTATTATTATGCTTGTTTTATTTTTAACTGGTATTCTGGACACATCAACCATTTTTAATGATATTACTGAATACCTAAAAGACCCTAGTCTTTATGTTTTCATGGGGTTGATTCTCATTGTTTATGGCATATTTGTCTACGGACTATGTCAATTGCGCGCGGCGGCTAAGGGGTTTATTTCTCACCAGTTCTATGATATAAATCATTTGAAAAATTTATCAATTGCAGGAAAATGCTTTGTACTAACTGGCACATTTGCATGGTTGTTTGATGGTTTAAGCTCTATTTATTTTCAGAGCAAGTTTAGCTTGTCCATGAATGATAAAACCTTCATGTATTTATTTATAATAGCAATTGGGTTATTTATAATGATTATTGGTCAAGCGTTAAACGATGCTAGACAACTAAAAGAGGAAAACGAATTAACTATTTGATATGAAAAAACTAAAAATTATAATATATATACTATTTGGTGCTTTACTTATTGGACTGCTTGTAAACTCTATAATCTCTATTTCAGGATTACTCTTTGAGAATGATATATTGAATGTTGGTCATTTTACAGAAAAGGATGTACCATTTTACTTAAAAATTATTGCCATATTAAAATTAGTAACACTCCTTCTATTTTGTGTTGGTATATATTACCTAATAAAAATTCTGAAAATGTTTACTCAAGGACTTTATTTTTCGAATAGTTTGGAAGAATTATTTAGACAATCTGGCAGGTATTTAATCTTATCAGGAAGTTTAGGTTTTTTATTAAATCTTACACCATTTATTATTCAAGATTTTAAATATATAATGTACTTAAACTTCGATTCAAAAAGCTTATACATTGCTCTAACAATCATTGGGTTATTTTTTTATGCCTTTAGCAGAATAATCAATCAAGGAAATTTTTTAAAACAAGAAAACGAACTAACTATTTAATAATGAAGACCAGTATCAAAACATTCAGGGTTATCTTATTAGTATTTATATGCTTTTATTCTATGGCTGTTGTATATTTTGCCTTTGCTGCATTTTCAGGGCAATACTTCACTCCAGAAAAACTATATAGAACATCCTTTTTTGGGGATTTAATTAAGCCCAATTTTTACGCTTATTATGTATTTAACCTTTTAACTGATATATTTCTGATTTACTCATTATTACAGCTACTAAAAATAACTGACTTTTTTAAAGAGCAGAATTACTTTACTCCAAAAATTATCAGGCTTTTAAAATCTTCTGGCAGAAATTTTATCGCTACTGCCCTTATCGGTGTTTTGGGCACAATACTATATAACTATATGTTCACAGAGCATCCTTTAGAGCGTATGTTTATGCCCTTTATTCATCATTTTATGATACTGATTCTAGGGCTAGGAATCCTAGTCATAGAAGAAATCCAGAAAAGAGCATTACATATTAAATCTGAAAACGACCTAACAATCTAAGCATGGCGATAATCGTAAATTTAGATGTCATGCTCGCCAAGCGAAAAATGAAAAGCAAAGAGCTTGCAGAAATCATTGGCATTACAACGGCTAATCTTTCTATACTTAAATCCGGAAAGGCAAAGGCTATCCGTTTCTCTACTTTAGAAGCCATTTGTAAAGCTTTGGATTGCCAACCAAGTGATATTTTGGAGTACGTTGAAGACTAAAATCTCGTATCTTTATCGTCTATGTATGCCTTAGTAGACTGTAATAATTTTTATGCCTCCTGCGAGCGGGTTTTTAACCCAAATTTGCGCAACAAACCCTTAGTTATTCTATCTAACAATGATGGTTGCGTCATTTCCAGAAGTGATGAAGTAAAAGCAATGAAAGACTTACCAATGGCAGCTCCAGCTTTTAAATGGGAGCCCTTTTTTAAAGAACGAAATATTACGGTGCTCTCATCCAACTACCCGTTATATGGTGATATGAGCAGCCGCGTTATGAGAATTTTAGAGCAGTTTACACCGGATGTAGAAGTATACAGTATTGATGAAGCGTTCCTGCAATTTAAAGGCATGGACCATTATGATTTTAATGACTACGGTGAGCAAATTCGGCATCGCATATTAAAATGGACAGGATTACCAGTTTGTGTTGGCATTGCTCCAACCAAGGCATTGAGCAAAGTCGCCAATAAAATTGCTCGAAAATTTCCAGAAAAAACCAAAGGCGTATATGTTATTGATTCTGAAGTATCTCGGCTAAAAGCACTTAAATGGACCAAGATTGAAAGTGTTTGGGGCATTGGTTATGGGCTTCAAAAACGACTAAAAGCTAAAGGTTGCAAGACCGCTTACGATTTTACACAACTCCCAGACGATTGGGTACGTAAAACAATGTCGATTACCGCATGGAAACTCAAAAAAGATTTAGAAGGTATCTCAAAAATTGAACTGGACGAACCCACGACCAAACGTGCCATAGCAACAACTCGAAGCTTTGAACGCACATATTCGGATATTAATAACATAAAAGAACGTATTTCTACATTCGCCACAAGTTGTGCAGAAAAATTACGTAAACAAAACTCTAGTTGCCATATGATTATGGTTATTTTGAGTAGTAACAGACATAAGAAAGATGCCGAACAGCATCGCGCAAAAGCTATGGTAAGTTTATCTTATCCAACAGATTCGTCTTTGATTATAAGCAACGAAGCGGTAAAAGCTGTTGAAACTATTTTCAAATCAGGTATCAATTATAAACGTGCTGGCGTGATTGTTATGGGATTAGTGCCTACGTACAATCATCAGTTAGATATGTTTCAAAAAGAAAACCCAAAGCATAAGCCTTTAATGTCTGCTATTGATGGGCTGAATAAAAAATATAAGGACTATAAGATTAAGCTAGGCAACCAAGATCTTAAACGTACCTGGAAAATGAAACAGGAGCGTCTGTCTCCAAAATACACAACGAATATTAATGATGTTATTAAGGTGAAGTAATGAGTAAATCATCTGGAATATTATTTTTTAACAGTGGGATTTCCGCTGGATTTCCATCTCCCGCAGAGGATTTTAAAGAAGAACGCTTGTCTTTAGATGATGAGTTAATTAAAAACAAAGAAGCCACTTTTTTTGCTCGTGTTAGTGGACAATCCATGACTGGCGCTGGATTAGACGATAACGATTTGTTGATTATAGATAGAAGTCTTGAGCCTGAGAATAATAAAATAGCTGTTTGTTTTATTGATGGAGAATTTACAGTAAAGCGATTGAAAGTTGAAAACAACTGCATTTGGTTATTACCCGAAAACCCAAAATATAAGGCTATAAAAGTGACAGAAGACAATGAATTAGTAATTTGGGGAATTGTTACTACTGTCATCAAAAAAGTATAATCTTTTAGACATCTCATCAATAAATTCTTCTTAAATTTAATGCTTATCAAATCCTCATTAATGACTAAGAAGCTTTTTGTCGTTTTATCATTATTTGCACTATACTTCAACTGCTCCGAAGAAAAGAAAGAGACGCCAAAATCCGGAGAGTCAAAAATCCTTTTTACTAAAATACCGAGTACTCAATCTTCTATAAATTTTGCGAATACAATTGAGGAACGTTTAGATTTTAATTTCCTAAATTATTCCTATATCTATAACGGCGGTGGTGTTGCCATAGGAGATATTAATAATGATGGATTGGAAGATATTTATTTTACCTCCAATCAAAATTCTAATAAATTATATTTAAATAAAGGTGATTTCAAGTTCAAGGATATTACCGAAACTGCCAATGTAAAAGATGACAATGGCTGGTCTACAGGTGTCACCATGGTCGACATTAATAATGATGGTTGGTTGGATATTTATGTATGTAAATCTGGCGAATTAAAGAATCCGGAACTAAGGCGAAACAAGCTTTTTATAAATCAAAAAAATAATACATTTAAAGAAGAGGCTAATAAATATGGCCTGAATCAGCAAGGATTCTCTACACAAGCCTACTTTTTTGATTACGATAACGACAACGATTTAGACATGTATCTTGTTAATCATCGTGCGGATTTTAGGAACAATACTAAAATAAGTTTCGAAATACAACGACAATTTACACAAGAAGACACCGATCATTTATTCAGAAATGATAATGGAAAATTTACTGATGTAACTAGTCAGTCAGGTACTGTAAACAAAGCATGGGGGCTGAGTGCTTCCATCGGAGATTTCAATAATGATGGTTGGTCCGACATCTACGTAGCCAACGATTTTTTGGAGCCCGATTTATTATACATAAACAACAAAAACGGCACATTTACTAATAAGATTCTCGATTATTTTAAACACATCTCTTTTAATAGTATGGGTTCTGACTTTGCCGATATTAATAATGACATGCTTCCAGACCTTATTGTTTTGGATATGATGGCTGAAGACCGCATTCGTGGAAAGGAGAACATGGCAACCATGAGCACTGAAAACTTCAACCAGATTGTAAATGTTGGATATCATCATCAGTATATGTCCAATATGCTTCAAAAAAATAATGGCAATGCCACTTTTAGTGAGATTGGACAACTCTCAGGAATAGCAAAAACAGATTGGAGTTGGGCGCCACTCATCGCAGATTTTAATAATGACGGTTACAATGATGTATTTGTAACCAATGGCATAAAGCATGACCTATCCAATCAAGATTTTAGAAATAATGTAAGGCAACTAACGGCCAATAAAAAACAAATGACATTAGAGCAAGCTATTAACATGATGCCGTCAGCAAAGTTGAGCAACTATATGTTTACCAATAATTCTGACTATATTTTTAAAAATTCTACAAAGAAGTTTGAGTTAGATGAAAAGATAAACTCCAATGGTGCTGCCTACGCAGATTTAGATAATGATGGCGATTTAGACCTTGTAGTAAATAATCAATCTGATAAAGCATCTATTTACAAAAATAATTCTGAAGCCAATTATCTGAGAGTCTCACTCCAAGGTCCAAAAAACAACTTAAAAAGTATTGGAGCAAAAGTAGAAGTTTATGCTAATGGGGATCAGCAAATAAAAGAAGTATATCCAAGCAGAGGATTCCAGTCATCAGTTAGTTATGTATTGAATTTTGGATTAGGTAACGCCGAAAAAATAGATAGCCTCAAGGTGACTTGGAATACCACTAAAGAGCAAAGATTGACTAATATTGATACAAATAAGCATCTTAAATTATCTTATGCTGATGCCATAAATAAAGTAGCTAAAAAATCAGATTCAGATTCTAATTTTAAACCAATAAATCCATCAACGATTGGCATAAACTATAAACACAAAGCGGTAGATTTTAACGATTACGACATCCAATTGCTATTACCTCAAAAACAATCAACTATTGATAATGCGCTCGCAGTCGCAGATGTAAACAATGATGGTTTAGATGATTTTTTTGTTGGAAATACATCGGGGCAAAGTGCTGTACTTTATATCCAAAATACCACTGGAAAATTCAGCCTTTCCAATGAAGTACTCTTCCAGAGAGATAAAAAATTCAATGATAACAACGCCCTCTTTTTTGATGCAGATGGTGATAAAGATTTGGATTTATTTGTTGCCTCAGGAAACTATAGTCAGCCCGAGAACAGTCCTCTATTGCAAGACCGATTGTATATAAATGATGGCAAGGGGAACTTTTCAAAAAGCAATAAACTCCCAAAAATGCTAACTATTACAAAAGCCATTGCTGCAAATGATTTTGATAATGATGGCGACCAAGACTTGTTTATTGGTGGACGTGTAATTCCTAGCATGTATCCTAATGCGCCAGAATCATATTTACTTGAAAACAGAAACGGAAAATTCTTCAACATTACAGAAAACAAAGGAAAAGAACTCAAGAATATTGGCTTAGTTAATGATGCTATTTTTTCTGATTATGACAAGGATGGAGATGAAGATTTGATTGTCGTAGGCGAATGGATGTCTGTTTCAATTTTTAATAATAATGAAGATGTATTCTCTAAAGTTGAATCCGGTTTCGATGATTTAAAAGGTTGGTTTCAATCTATTAAAGCTATAGATTTAGATAATGATGGCGACGAGGATTATCTTGTTGGAAACATGGGTGAGAACAATAAATTTCATCCTTCAAAAGAAAAACCACTTCATATTTACGCCAATCATTTTGACGATAACGACAGTTATGATATTGCTTTAAGTAAGGAATATCAAGGGGAATTATTTCCTGTAAGAGGGAAAGAATGTTCCTCTGAGCAAACTCCTTTCTTAAATGAAAAATTTGGCACCTATAAAGGTTTTGCCGCATCTAACATTGTAGATGTTTACGGTGAAGAAAATATTGCAAATGCCCTACATTTAGAGGTAACTACCTTCAGTTCTTACTACATTAAAAATAATGGTAATGGTAATCTTGAAACGGTTAAGTTGCCCAATATTGCTCAATTTGGACCAACATTAGATTTTGAGATTTTAGATGTAAATAATGATGGCCAAAATGAAGTTCTTGGTGTTGGAACTATTTATGATGCAGAAGTGGAAACTATACGATATGATGCTTCTAAAGGTTATATTTTGAATTATAACAACGGATTCTCAGTAATTAAAAATATAAATTTCTTGCTTAACAAAGAGTCAAAAACCATTGAGAAAATAACCATAAAAGGCACACCTCATCTTATTGTTATGAATGCCAATGGCAGCCTCTCGATTTTCATGAGTAATTGATTTTTATAAAGAATTAATAACTGCTAATTATCTTTAAAAAGTATACCTTTAAACTAACTCTTTATTATCTCTTATATGATTGATTTATCATCGTTAGATTTTTTTCTCATTATTCTATTTTTTGCCATTACTCTTTTTATAGGCATCTATGTTTCCAAAAAATCAGGAAAAAGTTCTGCTGAATACTTTTTATCAGGAAGAAATATGCCATGGTGGCTCTTAGGTATTTCGATGGTAGCGACAACTTTTTCGACAGACACACCTAATTTTGTAACGGATATTGTTCGAAAAGACGGTGTCTCCTCCAATTGGATGTGGTGGGCATTTTTGATTACTGGTTTATTGACCGTTTTTGTATATGCTAAGCTATGGCGAAAATCTCAAGTCAATACGGATATAGAATTCTACGAGCTGCGATATGGAGGATCTCCTGGAAGATTTTTGCGTGGATTTAGAGCCGTATATTTAGGCTTATTATTCAATGTATTTGCAATGGCCGGTGTTACATTGGCAGCCATTAAGATTGGTAGCATTATGCTTGGTTTACAACCTTGGGAAACTATCGTTTATGCTGGGACAATTACTGTCTTTTTTAGCGCCTTAGGTGGTTTTAAAGGTGTCGTTTATACCGATTTTATCTTGTTTTTTACGGCTATGGCTGGTGCTATTGGCGCTGCCTATTACTTAGTTAATATTCCAGAAGTTGGTGGATTGACTAACATGCTAGAGCATGCAAATGTGGTCGACAAGCTCTCAATTTTACCAGATTTTAGCAATACTGAGGCTTTAATTACTTTACTAGTAATCCCTCTTGCAGTACAGTGGTGGAGTACATGGTTTCCGGGAGCAGAACCTGGTGGTGGTGGTTATATTGCACAGCGTATGTTAGCTGCTAAAGATGAAAATCATGCTATTGGAGCAACCTTATTTTTCAACATTATGCATTATGCTTTACGTCCTTGGCCTTGGATTATTGTTGCTCTTGCATCACTTGTCGTATTTCCAGACATAGCTAGTATTCAAGAGGCTTTTCCGAATGTTCCTGAAGATAAATTAGGACATGACTTGGCCTATTCAGCGATGCTCACTAAACTACCACATGGTCTACTAGGTTTGGTTCTTGCTTCGCTTGTTGCTGCTTATATGAGCACTATTTCAACACATTTAAATTGGGGGGCGTCCTACATCGTTAATGATTTCTACAAACAGCAAATAAATAAGACAGCTAGTGAAAAAACACTTGTAACGGTTGGTAGGATAACAACTGTGGTTTTAATGTTGCTAAGTGCTTTATTTGCTTTATACCTCAAGAACGCTCAAGAGCTCTTTAACATCATTATCATGTTTGGAGCTGGAACAGGTTTAATTTTTATTTTAAGGTGGTTTTGGTGGCGTATTAATGCTTGGACAGAGATTTCCGCGATGATTGCCTCAGGCGTCTTATCGTTATTAATAAAGTTTACTAGTTTGGGAGATATTCTGTTTGGAGATTCTGGTATCATGCCTAATTGGGCTCAAATTCCATTTGTTGTCATTGTTACTACTATTATTTGGCTAATAGTTACCTACATCTCAAAACCTGAAAGTAGTGAAGTATTGCAGAGTTTTTACAAACGCACTCAACCCGGAGGGCCGGGATGGTCCAAGGTGATTTCCGAAGCAGCTCAAGATAACAAAGATATTGTTGATTCCACTGAAGGTTGGAGCGTTCCTTCTGGAATAGTAGCAATGTTACTTGGGTGTGTCTTAATTTATAGTATCATGTTTGCAACAGGTTATTGGATTTATGGCAAAAACACTTTAGCGCTTTCCTTAACTGCTTCTGCTATAATAAGCAGTTATCTTTTAATAAGAACTTGGAAGAAAATAAGAGCTAAAATTTTATAAATGACAACTAAAAAGGTTCGTTGGGGTGTTATAGGATGTGGTAATGTTACTGAAGTAAAAAGTGTACCTGCTTATCAACAAATCGATGGATTTGAAGTTATTTCCGTGATGAGAAGGGATTTAGATTTAGCAGAAGATTATGCTAAACGTCACAAGATAAAAAGCTTCTCGAATAAAGCAGAAGATTTAATTTATAGTCCAGATATTGATGCGATTTACATTGCTACACCACCAGATACGCATCATCATTATGCGCTAGAAGTTGCTAAAGCTGGTAAAATTTGTTGTATTGAAAAACCAATGGCTCCTAGCTACAATGAATGCTTAGAAATCTTAGAAGCATTCAATAAAAAGAACATCTCATTATTTGTAGCTTATTACAGACGCTCTTTACCAAGGTTTGAAAAAGTGAAATCTTTACTTGATAATGAAACCACTGGAACTATAAGACATATAAACTGGCAATTTCATAAGCCTGCTAACGATATAGATATATCTCAAAAATATAACTGGAGAACAGACAAAAAAATAGCTTACGGAGGTTATTATGATGACCTTGCTAGTCACGGTTTGGATTTATTTACACATCTATTAGGAGACATAAAAAATGTTTCAGGTATAAGCTCAAACCAACAAGGGTTTTACTCTGCTATGGACGCAATTACTGGTAATTGGATTCATGAAAATGGCATCACTGGTTCTGGATATTGGAATTTTGGTGCTTTTGAAAGAAAAGATGAAGTTGAAATTATAGGAAGTAAGGGCAAAATAGCATTTTCAGTTTTTAATGAAGCTCCTATCCGAATAATTACTTCAACTAAACAGGAAAGTATTGTTATTGAGAATCCGAAACATATACAATATTACCATGTTGAAAACATGAAAAATGCTCTTCAAAATAATACGAAGCATCCTTCAACTGGAAAAACAGCTACGCATACAGCTTGGGTAATGGATAAAATGCTTGGTAAGATTCAATAAAAAACGCCAAGTTTTCACTTGGCGTTATATCTTAAAATAATTGTTCTTTTAATCAGCTAAGACAATCACTTTATTATCTTTCATTTCAATAGTGCCAGAATTAATCTTTAGCCACATACCGCCTTTATCCCCTTTAGTAAATTTATCTTCGACCTCTTCTTCTAGAGTGATATCGCCAAATATTTTAACATGCCCATCTTTTAAAAGAGAGACTATTGGAGCGTGGTTGTTAAGCATTTCAAATTCACCATTAACCCCAGGAACAGCTATACTGTTTACATCTCCTTTAAATAATGTTGCTTCTGGTGAAACGATTTCTAAATACATAGTAAAACTTGTTTTACTACCCTGAATTTATTTCAGGGTCATTTTAATGTTTATTCAAGATTAATATAAAGATGCTGAAACAAGTTCAGCATTGGCTTCGGCTATGCCTCAGCTAACATTTTATCTCCAGCTTCAATTGCTTCTTCAATTGTTCCTTTAAGGTTAAAAGCTGCTTCAGGTAAGTGATCTAATTCACCATCCATAATCATATTAAATCCTTTGATTGTTTCCTTGATATCTACCAATACACCTGGGATACCTGTAAACTGTTCAGCTACATGGAATGGCTGAGATAAGAAACGTTGTACACGACGCGCACGACCTACTGCCATCTTATCCTCTTCAGATAATTCTTCCATACCAAGAATAGCAATAATATCCTGTAATTCTTTATATCTCTGTAATAACTCTTTTACTCTTTGGGCACAATCGTAATGGTCATCTCCTAGAATATCCGCAGTCAAGATTCTTGATGTAGAATCTAGTGGATCCACAGCAGGGTAAATACCAAGCTCAGCAATCTTACGAGACAATACCGTTGTTGCATCTAAGTGAGCAAAGGTTGTCGCTGGTGCTGGATCCGTTAAATCATCCGCAGGTACGTAAACCGCTTGTACAGATGTAATAGACCCTCTTTTAGTAGAAGTAATACGTTCTTGCATCGCTCCCATTTCAGTTGCTAATGTTGGTTGGTAACCTACCGCAGATGGCATACGCCCAAGAAGTGCTGACACCTCAGAACCTGCTTGTGTAAAACGGAAGATATTATCTACGAAGAAAAGTACATCTTTTCCTTGTCCTTCTCCTGCACCATCACGGAAATATTCAGCAATAGTCAAACCAGACAAGGCAACACGTGCACGTGCCCCTGGTGGCTCATTCATTTGTCCGAAAACAAATGTCGCTTTAGATTCCTTCATGATATTTTTATCAACTTTCTTAAGGTCCCATCCACCTTCTTCCATAGAGTGCATAAAGTCATCACCATATTTAATAATACCAGACTCTAACATCTCACGAAGTAAATCGTTCCCTTCACGTGTTCTTTCCCCTACTCCTGCAAATACAGAAAGACCTCCGTGTCCTTTTGCAATATTGTTAATCAACTCCTGAATCAATACCGTTTTACCAACACCTGCACCACCAAATAATCCAATTTTACCACCCTTAGCATAAGGTTCAATAAGGTCGATTACCTTAATACCTGTAAATAATACTTCTGTAGAAGTTGAAAGATCTTCAAACTTAGGAGCTTCTCT
The DNA here is from genome assembly GCA_937923735.1 of uncultured Flavobacteriaceae bacterium. GTDB lineage: Bacteria > Bacteroidota > Bacteroidia > Flavobacteriales > Flavobacteriaceae > JABABD01. The sequence goes on from CALDUJ010000069.1 coordinate 18,653, forward strand.
GTGAATTGGAAGACCGTCTTTTCCAGCTTTAGGTAAATCTCCAAGACCATCAATAGCATCTCCAATTACATTAAATAAACGTCCATAAACGTCATCACCAACAGGCATTTGTATTGGTGCTCCTGTAGAAAAAACTTCTGCACCTCTACTTAACCCATCAGAAGAATCCATTGCTATGGTTCTAACTGTGTCTTCTCCAACGTGAGATTGTACCTCAAGGACAAGAATTGAACCATCTTCTCTTTTAATTTCTAAGGAATCGTAAATTCTTGGAAGTTCTGCTCCAGCACCGAATTCTACATCGATTACTGGTCCAACTATCTGTGCAACTTTACCTGTAACTTTTGACATTACTTATTTATTTAATGTTTTGCAAAATTTTGAAATGAAAAAACCTTCGTTTTTTCGCGCTGCAAAGATATGTTTTTTACTTTAATCTCGCATTTATTTTTTTAAGGTTTTTACATAAAAAAAACGCCCTCATTGTGAAGGCGTTTTTATGAAGTATTTTAAACTTGATTACTGCAGCGTTGCTGGGTAATTTGTTGGTAAAGTACCCGCTTCTGGAGTGGCTCCGGCAGCAATAAAGTTCGAACCAAAAGCAGCATCAATTGCTACTAAAAACTCTCTTGCCATCAAACCATAACCTCTTGCTGTTAAATGTACGCCATCAAGACTTACCAAACCACCAAATACTAAATCTGTTGTCATGGAATAATCATCGAAGGGATATCCAGTAGTAGCAGCTTGCTCTAAAACAGCTCTTAAATCTGCAACAGCGACATTAGGGTTTCCATCCGCTACTGATTGAATAGTTGCGTTGAAAGCAGCGGTAGCAGTCGCTATAGCTTCTTGTTCTTCTGGCGTTAAAACCCACTTATCGGCTAAAGGTATAGCAACACCATTAACAGTTGCTGGATTTCCAGGAACAGCTTCGGTTCCAATAAAAGAAGAACTAGGTAGAACTAACAAATCTTCAGCCGTTGCTTGTCTCATACTAACAAGTCCAGCATTGATTGCAGTTAAATCTGTTAAATCCTCATCCATTATCACTACTGCATTATTTGTTCCTGCCGCAAAGGTTATTTTTCTACGTGCTATTTCAGCTGTAGCAATTTCTGCTGAGGTCATATCACCAGTAGGTGGGAAGAAAAATCCAAGTTGAGCTGGGTTAGCTAAAAGAAATGCTAAAGTAGCATCTAGCCCTCCATTATAAGCACCATAAGCACTAGCACTATTTAAGAACCCTGCAGTAGCAGCATCCAATGGCACTGGATTATGTGGTACAGTCGTAAAGTGAGATAAACTTGTTATATCCGGCACCGTTGTAACTACGCCTTTTGCGCCTCCTTGTGTAAGAGCTGCAACCATTCCCGAAAATGCTTGCGCAAACACATTAGGATCTGTAATATCGCTACCTCCATACGTAGCTGGGTCAAAGTTTCCAGCTTGGTCAACTCCTGTTCCACCCGATAAAGCATAGCCTAATACATCATTACCTCCTATTTCTGAAAGCGTAAAAAATGTTGGTGCCTGAGCTAAAGCATCTTGAAGTACTGTAGTATTTGGACTTGATGCCATTCTAGCAAAATATGGATTGGCAGCTCCAACAGGAACTCCTGCTAAGTTACCATAACCCGGCGCTAATATGTGAAAACTTTTTGCTCCAGGAACTCCCATATTATTAAAAGACCCTGATAGTGTTGCTGTCACTTCTGTCGTTGGTGCTGCTGGCAAACTTGCTGGCCCAGCCCCATTAAAAAATAATCTAGGCCCTTGTATAACATTTCCAGCGAAAAGCAAACCTCCAATATTATCATTCATCAATGGCTGTGTAAAACTTCCACCTCCTGCATTAGCGAATTGTTGCGCTAATTGGTTTGGAAATGAATTTTCTTGAGCTGCTACAAAAAGAGCATTGTCTGTAAATCCAGCAGTAAATGAAGCTCCAATAGCTACATAATTTGAGAAATCGGCAGAACCAGCTGTTAGTACAGGAAGGGCTTCTGCCTCTTCAATAGGATTTAAATCAACATCTTCAATGTCGTTACATGCCGTAAATCCTATAAGGATAGTAGACAATAGTATATATTTTATATTTTTCATTTTAGTGATTTTATAAATTATTAATTGTAATAGATGCATAATACATAGATCCTATATTACCTGTTCCAAAGGCAGTAAAGTATTCTTTTCCACCTAGGTTTGTTCCACCTACTTTAATAACTGATTTTAAACTCGGTATGGTATAATTAATTTGTGCATCTACATTATGAAACTCTGGTACTACACCATTTCCAAAAGTTGCTTCCCAATAATAATCATCACTAAATCTGTAAGCGACATTAAATCCAAAGTTTTTAAATAATTCTGTATTACCAAAAGATGCTTTGAATTTATGCTCTGGTGTATTAAAATTAAGAGTTAAGTCTGGGTTTGATTCTCTGTCAAAGTCCAGTTTAGTGTAAGTGTAACTTCCTCCAAGATCAAAGTCTCCGAACACTTTCATATTTAATCCTAGAGAAGCTCCATAAGAATTAACATCTGCATCTGAGTTCGTGTAAGTGCTATATGCCTGACTATCGCCATTTGCAAGGGCAGCAACAGATAATGAGCCATCTCCAACCGTTCCGTAGTAAGGAGATATTACTACCTCTTGAGAGATAAAGTCTTTGTAGCTGTTATAATAAGCACTAAAATCTACAACTAACCTATCGATTTTTCCTCTATATCCTACTTCTGCTGAAGACACTTGTTCTGGTTTTACAAGGCTTGGGTTAGCAACTTCTAAAAGAGCAGGATTTCCAGCTGCAGCAAAAGCTTGAACAGAAGAAAGAGAATAGGAATTAGTATATGCAACTCCACCTGTTTGAGTAATCGTTGCAGGCTGACCTAAACCAATCTGACCGTTACCACTAACATTAAAAGTTCTTACATATCTATCCAAATTATCAGGAGCAGCACCTACTAATATAGCGCGACCAGCATCTAATCCAATAAATAAATCCTGTGTTGTCGGATTTCTGAAACCTGTTTGAACTGATGCTCTAATATTATGATTTCTGTTAACTGTTAAACCTGCAGATATTCTTGGCGATACAAAACCGTCAAAAAATTCTGATTTATCGTAACGCGCAGAACCTGTTAATTTTAGGCCCATATCATCACTCAACTCAAAATCTTTTTGGATTTGGGTATATACCCCATATTCAGAATAATCAATTGGTCCATCTATATCAGTGTAAATGGTTCCTGAAGAATTCAAACTGTATTGTCTATAAGAACCACCTACTTGTATGTCAGCAAAATCTACTAAGTGGCTAAAATTATAATTTCCATCTGCATGATAATATTTAGATGCATCTTGAAATTTAGACCCCGTAGATAAATCAGGATCATTTATACTTCTATTAAATGCAGCTTCAAACCCTGGCGAACCAGGTAAATAACGAACAACTCCATCAGTTTCAATTGGATTTCCATTAGTGTCTAAAATAGGTAATCCAGCAGCATTAACATCATAAACCTCTTCTGCAACGTTCCTAGCATGAGCATGTGCTTGCGCATCTGTTGCCCCTCCTAGTGTAGCCAAAGCATAGGTTCCAGCGTATTCACCAAACCAAGTATTATCATCTTTCCATGCTCTATTGATATTAATTCCAGTAAAAACCATGTCGTAGGAATCTCCTGCTTTATCAGCAACTACATAACCTCTTAAGAAGAAATTATCGTTTCTAATTTCTAATTTATGTTGTTGTTGAAAGAAGCCATCAATATTGTATCTGTTGGTACCTTGGTAAATTGTAGAACCGGTACCAACTTTCCCGACATAAGAAAGCTCTAGACTATTGTCTTCTATTGGACGAAAATACAATCCCCAATCGGCCTTGATACTTTCAGCATTATAGTCTGTAAGATCGCCTTCATTATATCCTGTTCTACTAACTGCTACCGAAGGCACTAATGCACTTGCTCCGGCTGGTAAAAGACCCAAGCCTTCTAGCGTTACAGCAACGCCATTTAAATCTGTAGAAACTTCATCTCCATACACATTTAAACCGTTATAGTTTAAATTATTCGCTCTGGTTCCTCCTGGAGTATCAGTATCCGCTACACTGTTTGCTGCCCAGTCGGTTCCTTTTAGCCAACCAAAATTAACTTTAGCTGCGAATTTGTCATTGAATTTATGTGCCATTCGAACGCCTACATCAAAATAACTGTTGTCACCAGCCGCTTCTTGCGAAGTAACCCCTTGTTTATATGAAGCACTGATGCCTTGATGATCAAATGGGTTTTTACTTCGCATGAATAAAATACCATTAAAAGCATTTGCTCCATATAGTGCTGAAGACGCACCAGGCAAAAGCTCTACACTTTGAACATCAGTTTCTATCATACCCACCAAATTCCCTATCGGGAAATTTAATGCTGGCGTTGAATTATCCATCCCATCTACTAGTTGCATGAAACGTGTGTTCGCAAATGTTGCAAAACCACGTGTGTTTATGGATTTAAATGTTAAACTGTTTGTATTGACATCTACACCTTTCAAGTCTTCAAGCCCGCCATAGAAATCTGCAGACGCTGTGTTTTTTATTTCCTTAAGACCAAATCTTTCAATGGTCACTGGAGATTCAAAAACGCGTTCAGGTGTTCTGGAAGCCGAAATAACTATTTCGTCTAATTCCGTTCCTTCCTTTAATGTAATCGTAATTGACTGGCTACTTGAAGTAACTTGCACATCAGCTGATTCGTAACCTACACTACTTGCAGCGAGCGTAAATGGCAGAGGCTGATCTGCTGTTAAGGTAAACCCGCCATCGAAGTCGGTAATTGTACCTGTAGAAGTACCTGAAACTATAACATTAGCTCCAGGAATAGGCACGCCATTATCGTCCACGACTGTACCTGTGACCGTTGTTTGAGCAAAAATTAGGGAACTCGCAAACAACATGAAAATTGAAAGGATTGTTTTCATCTTTTAGATTTAGTATTAATTGTTTCGAGCAATATACGTTTTTTCAATAAAATCTTTAAAAAATCCTACAATAAATTATGCATGCATAGTATGTTTTAACAAAAAAAGCTGCAAAATCAATTTGCAGCTTTTTCTAGTATCTAAATATTTATAATAGTCTACTATTCTACGGTAACTGATTTAGCCAAATTTCTTGGCTGATCTACGTTCTTCTCCAACATTACTGCTATATGATATGAGAGTAATTGAAGTGGTATGGTGGTTAATAGTGGCGTTAAGGCTTCTATAGTCTCTGGAACTTCGATAACATGATCAGCTAATTCTTTAACACTAGTATCTCCTTCGGTTACAATTCCTATGATTTTTCCCTTACGAGATTTTATTTCTTGAATGTTACTAACAACCTTTTCGTAGTGTCCTTTTTTAGTCGCAATTACAACAACAGGCATTTGCTCATCGATTAACGCAATAGGACCATGTTTCATTTCTGCTGCGGGATAACCTTCAGCGTGAATATATGAGATTTCCTTTAGTTTTAAAGCACCTTCTAAAGCAACTGGAAAATTAAATCCTCTTCCTAAATACAGACAATTACTTGCATTTTTATAAATATTCGCAATCATCTTAACATGGTTATCTGAACTTAATGCTTTTTCAACTTTTGACGGAATGCTCTCTAGTTCGAATAAGTATTTTCTATAATCTGAGCTAGAAATTGTTCCTTTTGCTCTGGCTAATCTGAGCGCCATTAAAGTCAATACTGTTATCTGAGTGGTAAACGCTTTGGTAGAAGCAACACCAATTTCCGGTCCTGCATGGGTGTATGCGCCTGCATCCGTTTCTCTAGCAATAGAGGATCCTACTACGTTACATACGCCAAATACAAAGGCTCCTTTAGATTTTGCCATCTTTATAGCTGCCAGAGTATCCGCAGTTTCTCCAGATTGAGAAATTGCGATTAAAACATCATTCTCAGTAATTACTGGATTTCTATATCTAAACTCTGAAGCATATTCAACCTCAACCGGTATCCTTGCTAAATCCTCAAAAATATACTCAGCAACTAAACCTGCATGCCAAGAGGTACCACAGGCAACAACTATGATGCGATTGGCATTTAAGAATTTTTTCATGTTGTCTTCGACACCTGCCATTTTTATAATAGCTTCATCAGTAAGCAATCTTCCTCTAAAAGTATCCATAATAGCTCTAGGCTGCTCGTAGATTTCCTTTAACATGAAATGCTCATAACCACCTTTTTCAATCTCTTCTAGATTTAATTGCAATTCTTGAACATAAGGCGCTACTAAGGAATCATCATGGATTTTTCTGATTTTTACTCCCTTGTGCCTACGTACTATCGCCATTTCTTCATCTTCAAGATAGATGGCATTATTGGTGAATTCTATAAAAGGCGATGCATCACTGGCGATAAAGAATTCATCTTCTCCAATCCCAATGGCCAGAGGGCTTCCTAATCGTGCTACAACGATTTCATCTGGTTTATTTTTATCGAATACTGCAATTGCATAAGCTCCAATTACTTGATTTAATGCTATTTGAACCGCTTTACCAAGTTTAACGTTCTCCTTATTCTTAACATCTTCAATAAGATTAATCAGAACCTCTGTATCTGTGTCTGATTTAAAGGTGTATCCTCTTTTGGTAAGCTCTTTTTTTAAGGCCTCATAATTTTCAATAATTCCATTGTGAATTATTACTAACTCTCCAGAATTAGAATAATGAGGGTGAGAATTTACATCATTAGGAACTCCATGGGTAGCCCAGCGTGTATGACCTATGCCGAGACTTCCGTTTGTGGAAATTTCACTTTCCACTCGCACTTCTAAATCGGCAACTTTTCCTTTGGTTTTAGATAATTTAATGTCATTGCCATCGTATAATGCGATTCCGGCGCTGTCGTAACCCCTGTACTCTAGTCTTTTAAGACCTTTAACAATAATAGGGTATGCTTCTCTATGCCCTAAGTATCCAACTATTCCACACATATGTATTAACTATTTAAGATGTTAAAATAATAAAATCGCTATTAATCATCTAAACAATTTCCGTCAACATCAATATTTTCGCAACAATCCCCATCATCATTTTTTACCACACACGGCTCTGTATAAAAAATCTCCAACTCTACTTTTTTATCTTCATCCGCTGTATTGCTACCAAACAATACAGTTCCTCTGGGGGTAATTAATGAACTTAATGGTAATTTGTCTAATATATTTGATTCTTCTGTAAGAATATCGTATTGATTATTCCCGTTTTCCAGATTTATATTTCCTGCTACTGCTAATCCAAATTTTACATTAGTTGAATCTCTTAATAACAGGTTATTAATATGCTCTGTAACTCTAATTTTATACTTAATTCCCTTACCAGGTTCATCGTCTATAGAATTATCCTCTCTTCTTAATCTACCCGAGTGTATTATTACAGAGGAAGCAGGATTATTGTTTCCAGTTGGGTCTAAGAAATAATCTATCAAGGCCGATTTATTATCAAGGTCGTAAATATATAGCCTCTCTGGTTCGTCTGCCATGTAAGGACTTACCGCATTTTGATCTACGTAAAAAACCAAACTAGCTTCATTAACTAAGCGTTTGGATTTCACAAAATTTCCATCAGAATCTGTTTCTACAAATGTTTCTTTAAAGGCCATAAATTCTGCAGACTCTCCATTTTCATCCCCATTAAAAAGGTTAATTTTTGCTGTCGATCCTTCAGCGCCTTTTAAGTAAAGTTTTTCATCACCATTTACAGCATCTCCATCAACTAAAGGTATTGTGTAATTATTATCGAACAAATTAAATCGATTTCCTGAAAACCTGATAGTATAAGATGCAGTTACTCTACTCGCAACACCATTAGCATCTTCAATACCATCTCTTGTATAATATATTGTGATGTTTGCATTGGTTGAAGTGAAATTCAATAACATCATAGTGCCTTCGTCTCCAGTAATTGGTTCAGCCTTTATGTACATCCCTCTAAAGTAATCTTGAAAATTTGGCTGATTACTTAACTCTATTCCTCCTTGCTTGTCTATAATAGCTTGTCTCCAATAAGTAGTATCTAGAGGAACTCTAAAAGCTGGAACATCTAATCTTAAGGTGTCTTGTGTTCCATCTTCATCAGGTTCATCTAAAATCACAATTGGATCAGAGCTAGGTTTAAATCCGTCAGGAAAATCCTCATTTGGAAACTCGAACAAAACATCTCCTTCAACTTCTGCTAAGTTTATAAAACCAGTTTCTGAAGTAGCTCCATTAGAGTAGTATTGCTGACTCTCTTCGAACTCTGTTTCAGGGTCAAAATTTCTTAAAAAGTAGTTATTTCTATAACCAGTAACTTTCATGTAAGAAGAACCAAAAATAGAATCTAACTCATATTGGAAGTTACCATTATCATCGAGTTCAGCCAACTGTGTATTAAAATAAGGAATTGTCATCACCACAGAATCCATGGCGATATTTTCTCCAAAAGTTGGATCCGCTGTTTGCAACACCATTTGAGAAATAAAACTAGCATTTGTAGTACCATAAACTGGGTCATTATATATCCCTAAGTAATTTAGAGGTAATGCATCAGTTCTTACAGGATCCACTTTTTTATTAAACGCAATAACGGGATATTTTACACTATCTGTTTTAAAATTGGTACCACCAATAACCTCAGTACCAATATTAGAGAAATCTTTTTCGCAAGAAACAGAAGCGATAATTATAAGTAGCAAAACTGCTAGATTTCTTAGGGCTGTATTCATCTTTTTCATTAATTCTTCTTTTAAACCTTTAATTAGCTTAAAACGCTGTTGTTATAGAATTCAGTATATGGTTCAGCAAACTCTTCTGGTGTTTTGTAATCTAGCACTGGTTTTCCAGACACTTTTAAATGTTCTTTTATTTCTTGAGGTAATTCTTGAGAACCTTCAATGATAGCATCTGAATGATTTATTGCAACCTTCATTATATTGTTATAAGATGGATCTTTAAGTACATTGATTGTATCTTCATCAATGTTATCGAACTTAATCTTATCAAACATTCCTTTGTTTAATGACCCGTCAAAGCTTTGTTCATAAACCGAAGTCACAACTTTACTATCTGAGAATAAAGGCTCGTCTTTATAATACTCTTTTAAGTAGAGTGGTAATAAAGAAGCCAACCAACCATGAACATGTATGATGTCTGGTCCCCAATTTAATTTCTTCACAGTTTCTATTACGCCTTTGGCAAAGAATATAGCACGTTCATCATTGTCAGGAAATAGTTTACCGTCTTCGTCTGTTAATGTTGCTTTACGCTTAAAATAATCTTCGTTATCTATAAAGTAAACCTGGATTCTTTCTTTGGGTATTGAAGCTACCTTTATAATAAGGGGCATATCCAAGTCGTTTATCACCAAATTTATTCCTGAAAGCCTTATCACTTCGTGTAGTTGATGTCTTCTTTCATTTATATTTCCATAACGTGGCATGAAAATTCTAATTTGTCCTCCCTGCTGATTTACCATCCTAGGAACCTCGAAAGACATTGAAGATATCTCGGTTTCTGGCAAATAAGGCACTACTTCTGATGAGACATATAATATTCTCTTATCCTTCATAAAATTAGCTTCTGTTGAAAATTCAAAATAAAAAACACGCAAAAGTACAAAAATTTATGCAGATTGCCTTTAATATATTAAGTTTGCACGCTGTTAATTTTTTACTAAAGTGACTGTTCACAAACACAAAAAAGACCTTGAGAAAACTGTTCTGGAATTAAAGAGCAAAAATATCTCGATTGGATTAGTGCCGACTATGGGTGCTTTGCATTTAGGACATATTTCTTTGGTGAGACAAGCTTTAGATAAAAACGATGTCGTTATAGTCAGCATTTTTGTAAATCCAACGCAATTCGATAATAAAAAAGATCTTGAAAATTATCCTCGCACTTTAAATCAGGATATTGAGCTTTTAAAAACCGCTTCAAAAGAAAAAATAATAGTTTTTGCTCCAACAGCTAAAGACATATATAACTCTAACATACAAGCAACCGATTTTAGCTTTGATGGCCTAGAGTATGAGATGGAAGGTAAGTTTCGTGACGGGCATTTTGATGGCGTTGGCACCATTGTGAAGCGATTATTGGAAATTGCTAGACCTGATAACGCCTATTTTGGAAAAAAAGATTTTCAACAATTACAAATAATAAAAAAGCTTGTTGAAAAGCACAAAATTCCTGTCAACATAATAGGTTGTGAGATTGAGCGAGATGCGGACGGACTGGCAAAAAGTTCGAGAAATATGCGCCTTAAACCGGAATATAGAGAAGCAGCTCCCTTTATTTATAAAACACTTAAATCTGCCAAGGTGAAATTTGGCACAAAAAGTGCTAATGAAGTAGTAAAATGGGTGACTAAACAATTTGCTAAACATCCTATTCTAAAACTAGAATATTTTATAATTGCAAATGCTCAAAACCTTAAACCTGTAAAACGAAAATCAAATAATAAATCCTACCGTGCGTTTATAGCTGTTTATGCTGATGATATTAGATTAATAGACAATATCGCACTTAATTAATTACCTTTGCCCTATGCAAATTCAAGTTGTAAAATCTAAGATTCATCGCGTTAAAGTCACGGGTGCTGACCTAAACTATATTGGAAGTATAACCATTGATGAAGACCTCATGGAAGCTGCCAATATCATTCAAGGCGAAAAAGTGCAAATCGTCAATAATGATAATGGAGAGCGACTAGAAACCTATTGTATTCCTGGCCCACGAAATAGTGGAGAAATCACTTTAAATGGAGCTGCAGCAAGGAAAGTATCAGTTGGTGATACACTTATCTTGATTACTTACGCATTTATGAATATCGAAGAGGCTAAGACTTTCAAGCCTTCATTGGTATTCCCGGACGAAGCAACAAACCTCCTAAAATAGAAGAGTGAATATTACTCTAAAAAAAACACTTTCTCTAGGCATTCCGCTTTTGTTAGCTGTTCTTTTTGGTTGGTATATGTTCTCGAAAATTCCGATATCCGAAATTACCCCTTATTTTAAAAGTGCTAATTATAGTTGGATTTTTCTTGGTGTCTTTTTTGGACTTCTCAGTCATTTGTCAAGAGCATATCGTTGGCGTTTTCAATTAGAACCTATGGGTTATAATATAAAACTCCCTAACAGCATAATGGCAGTCTTCATAACATACTTAACAAATTATGGTATACCTAGATCTGGGGAGGTTTTAAGAGCAGCCTTACTTACCAATTATGAAGGCGTCCCTTTTGAAAAAGGCTTTGGAACAATAATAGCAGAACGTGTAGCAGATATGGTTGTAATGCTAGGAATAATAGCTATCACCCTAATTCTTCAATTTGATTTCATATTAGAACTTCTGCAAAATACTTTTGAGCCTGCTAAGCTAACATTATACTTCGGAATTTTGGCTCTTGTTCTAATTAGTTTGTTCTTGTTTATTAAAAAAAGTAAATCAAAAATTGCTCTAAAAATTAAAGACTTTTTAAAAGGGTTACTGGAAGGAATACTGAGCATTTTTAAAATGAAGAAAAAATGGGCCTTTATATTTCACACACTATTTATTTGGTTTATGTACGTGTTAATGTTTTATGTAACCACCTTTGCAATAGAAGACTTGGAAGGTATTTCAATTGGCGCTGTACTTATAGCATTTATTGCTGCTAGCTTTACAATTGCCGCAACAAATGGAGGTGTTTTTTTCTATCCAGCAGCAGTTTTAGGGGCTTTATTACTTTTTGGATTACCTGAAAATCCTAGCTATGCTTTTGGATGGATTATATGGACATCACAAACTATATTGATATTAATTTTCGGTGTTTTATCATTTATATTTTTACCTATTTACAATCGAAAAAAATCCCGCAATGTGCTGGATTAGTTCAACTAAGCCTTTATATTAAACAAGTTTCACTAATATTTTTTTATCTTGGCAACAAATTACTTAATACCCTAACAATGAAAAACCTACTGTATTTTACCCTATTCTTCCTGTCAACTCAGTTTGTAAATGCGCAGACTCAATATGAAGAATTTCCTTCTGTTAAGCTCGAACAGAAACGACAAATTAAGATTCAATTACCTCGTAACTACGAAAAAAATACAGAAAAAACCTATCCGCTTTTTATAGTACTTGATGGCGATTATATGTTTGAAGCAGTAGCAGGTAATGTAGATTATTATTCTTACTGGGAAGATATGCCTGAAGCGATTGTAGTTGGCATCAACCAAGCTGACACTAGGATGGACGATAGTTTATATTCAGATCAAAATTTCCTTCCTGTAGAATCTGGAGCAGATTTCTTCGAATTTATAGGCATGGAACTCATACCTTACTTAAACGAAGCTCACAGAACAGCTGACTTTAGAGTTATTGTAGGCCATGGAGAAACCGCAAATTTTTTAAATTACTATTTATTCAAGGATAACCCTTTATTTCATTCTTACATTGCTATTAGTCCAGATTTAGCTCCAGAAATGGAAACTAGAATCACTGAGAGGTTGCTTCAATTTGAAACTCAAAAATTTTATTATTTAGCAACTTCGGATAATGACTTAAGAAATGTTAAAAAAGGGGTTGATGTTCTCAATACTAATTTAGCATCAATAGACAATCCAAAACTTCAATACGGCTTTGATAATTTTGAAGGCCCTTCCCATTATTCTGTTGTAGCGCACGCTATTCCTAAAGCGTTAGAAAGTATTTTTTATGTATTTCAACCCATAAGCAAAAAAGAATACAAAGAGAAAATCTTGACTTATGAAGGCTCTCCTGTTGATTACCTCACTGAAAAATACAGCATGATTAACGACCTATTCGGGCTTAAAAAGAAAATATTAATCAACGATTTTAAAGCAATACAGGCTGCTATTGATAAAAAAGCAACGCCTGAGTACTTACAAGATTTAGGTAAATTAGCACGTGATCATTATCCAGAAACTTTGCTTGGTAATTACTATATAGCCCGCTATTTTGAAGAAATGGGAGAACCAAAAAAAGCTTATAAAACTTATAAATCTGCTTACATTCTTGATGAAATAGCTGGTATTACCAAAGACTTAATGTTAGAAAAAGCAGACGAACTTAAAGCCGATTTTGGATTTTAAATGGCTAAAGTAAAAACCACTTTTTTTTGTCAGAATTGCGGAAGCCAATATGCTAAATGGCAAGGCCAATGTAATGCCTGTAAAGAGTGGAATACTATTGCTGAAGAAATCCTTCAGAAATCAGAAAAAAAAGATTATAAACTAGATTCTGGGAAATCTAATCGCGTAGCAAAACCCCTTACAATAAATCAAATAGATAGCAGTAAAGAAACACGCATAAAATTAAACGATGATGAGTTTAATCGTGTTCTTGGAGGTGGATTAGTTGGTGGATCTATAGTACTTCTTGGCGGGGAACCAGGGATTGGGAAAAGCACGCTTTTACTCCAAATGGCATTGAATGTAAATCAAAAAGTGCTTTACGTCTCTGGAGAAGAAAGTCAGAAACAAATAAAAATGCGTGCGGAACGCATCAATCCAGATAATCAGAGCTGTTATATACTGACAGAAACCAAAACACAAAATATCTTTAAACAGATACAAGATGTGCTTCCAGATATTGTAATAATAGACTCTATCCAAACGCTTCACAGCGATTATATAGAGTCTTCGGCAGGTAGTATTTCTCAAATAAAAGAATGCACTACTGAACTTATAAAATTTGCTAAAGAAACCTCAATTCCAGTATTCTTAATAGGACATATAACTAAAGATGGTACTATTGCTGGGCCTAAAATATTAGAGCATATGGTAGATACTGTGCTTCAATTTGAAGGCGACAGGAATCATGTTTTCAGAATACTTCGCGCTCATAAAAATCGATTCGGTAGCACTAATGAATTAGGTATCTACGAAATGCAAGGCTCTGGGCTTAGAGAAGTTACAAATCCATCAGAATTATTGATTTCAAAAAAAGACGAAGACCTAAGTGGTAATGCTATAGCGGCTACTTTAGAAGGCTTAAGACCTTTAATGATAGAGGTGCAAGCATTGGTAAGTACAGCAGTATATGGAACTCCCCAACGTAGCGCAACAGGATTCAATGCTAAGAGACTAAATATGCTACTAGCGGTTCTAGAAAAACGTGCTGGTTTCAAACTTGCTGCTAAAGATGTATTTATAAATATCACTGGTGGCATTACTATTGATGACCCCGCAATAGATTTAGCAGTGGTAGCAGCAATTTTATCTTCTAACGATGATGTTTCACTACCAAAAGACTACTGCTTTGCTGCAGAGGTAGGGCTTTCAGGCGAAATTCGCCCAGTAACGCGCATAGACCAACGAATATCGGAAGCAGAAAAACTCGGTTTTTCAAGTATTTTTGTGTCAAAACATAACAAAATAGCACTTAAAGACAGTAATATTAAAATAAAATTAGTTTCTAAAATAGAAGACATATCAAGCTTACTACTCTAGAATCTCTATCTACACGCCACATATTATAGGATTTTTATGCATTTTATCGAATTTTAACATATATTAGCCGAAAATATAAGGTTCTGATAAAACCTTTACCATATTTTTACTGTAGATAATTTGTCCCCCAAACGCAGATTATTTAAAATAATAGACATGAACAATCTAAAACCTACTTTAGCATTACTGCTTACTGTTCTCGTAATCCAATTTGGTTACACACAATCTGCATCCCCTGGAGATGTGGAAAATGATTTAGTGATGTGGCTCAAAGCCAATGATGGCATTACTTTATCAGGAGCCGAAGTCACCGCATGGGACGACCAATCTAAAAACAACTCTTTTACAGCCTTAAAAGAAAATCTAGCTGGCTTTTCTGGACCAGAATTCTTAGCGGAAGAATTAAATTTCAATCCTACTCTACGATTTGATGGCACTGATTATTTGGCTATTGACTATACTGACAATAAGGCAAGAGATTTAAATATTGACCCATCAGCTGGAGACAAAATGACCATCTTTAGTGTATTTACATTAGCAGATGCAGATTCTAAAGGAACTATAATTAGTAAAGGCACAGAAAGTTCTCGTAATTACCAAGTATGGCTTGGAGAGTTTGATCGTGTAATGCATTATACTCTAGGAAGAGACACTAATCTTGGAGATGAAGGTCATCATTGGGGAGATGGTTTGCTAGACGCGCGCTACGAAGCAAAAATATCTAGAGGAGTTGTAGATGGCGTTATAACCTCTTACATAAACTCAAGGCAAGATACATTTGCTCGAAATGATGGCATTGGTAATGGCAACACCAACATGGATATCCTTGTAGGAGCTCGAAGAAATTTTAACAATAATGATGTTGGTTTTCTGCTTAAAGGAGATTTAGCTGAATTGATAATATACAACGAAGCACTTACTTCAGCAGAAATAAATAGAGTAGAGTCCTATTTAGCAATAAAATATGGCATTACTCTAGGATATAATGATAGTCAAGCATACACAGGCACAAGTGATAACTACTATGCATCAGATGGCTCAGTTATTTGGAATGGAACAACTAATGCTGGTTGGGGATTCAATGTTTTTGGGGTTGCTAGAGATGACGATTCAGATTTAATACAATTAAAATCTAGAAGTGCTAATGTGCAAAGAAACACGGCAACATCTCCTCCAACAATTTTCGATGCAATCTTAACTATAGAAAGCGAATCCGGAGCTATAGAGAATGACAAAAGTTATTTATTAGTAGGTCATAACGGGGGTGATATTTCATTACAATCCGCTTCAGTACCTACAAGAGCTACTGATTTATTGAATAGGCTATGGGTTGCAAGAGAAGGTGCAAATGACGTCGGCAATGTAACCCTCACTTTCAACCTAAGCCAATATACTGGTTCTACAATAAGCAATCCTAAAAATTTAGATCTTTTTGTCGCTGATAATACAGCAATGACTAATTATACAAATTATCAAGGAACCTATAATGCTGGAACTGGTGAATTAACATTTACTGGTATAAACCTAAAAGATGCAGAGTATTTAACACTTGGAACACCAGTTGTTATAGCAGGCTCTAACAGATTAGAGTTTGATGGTGTCGACGATTATATTACTGGTATTAATGAATCTTTATCACTATTCAATCAGAGCAATACAAATGGAATAACCATTATGGGCTGGATTAAAAGTGATTCTGATGTATCAGATACTACCACAAAATTCGTTTTTGGAGAAAGAGATGCTATCGAATTATTCATTACAGATGAAGATATTAGAGCCTATATTCATACTGTTTCTTCTACAGGCAGTAACTCTACGAATGACGTATACAGAACAACAACTGGAATAGAACGAGGGATATGGAGACATGTTGGTATTACAGTCGATTTTGTTAATAATGAAGCTTCATTACTTTTAGATGGCGAATGGGTTTTTATAACTAATCTTATAGATGCTGTGAGATTTCAGAGTGAAGACACAACCGTAGAGGAAACTTTCAGAATGGGTAATGACCCCTCTTTATTAGCTTCTCAGTACTTCCAAGGAGATATTGATGAATTAAGGATTTTTGATAGAATAGTTTCTGAAGAAGATATAAAGGAAATGATGTATCAAGAAATAGAGAATAATGGCGGTAATATTAGAGGGTCAATATTACCAAACAATATAAGTAATTATAATTGGAGCGATTTAGCAAGTTATCAGCCAATGTCTAACATTAGAGGTAACATGCTTTATAATGAATCATCAGCTAGATACGATTCTAAACTCAACTTTATAGATAACATCCAGCCGCAAACGGCACCATTACCTTACACTACCATTCAGGATGGTGATTGGAGCGATAAAAATACATGGACACATGGAGATATGTGGTTTATTCCAGGAGATGAAGTATCCGAAGCTGCCACCTTTGGCAATGATGAGCGTGTGCATTGGGGTATTTATCACATAAGAAACAATATCACTCTAACCACATCTATGTCTGAAACTGCTTTACCAAGAGCAACAGAAGGTATCGAGGCCTTGGGATTAATTATCGATGAGGAAGATGCTTTAAACAATCCTATTTCTTTTACAATAGGTGATGGTTCAGAAGATTTTCAAGTCAATGTTTCAAGATATTTTGAACTTAACGGGGCTTTAGATTTAACTGGAGATTCTCAGTTAATACAGGGCAGTAACAGTAATCTTGTGACTTCAGCTAACGGAAAAATATTAAGACGTCAGGAAGGAAACAGTGATGTTTATTGGTATAACTATTGGAGTTCTCCAGTAGGTAGTCTTAGTACGACCACATTAACTAATAATAACGGAACTAGCAATAACACTAATAACACTACCTTCAATTTAGCAATGCTAAAAGATGGTACTGGTACCGCCATGGAATTTACTTCTAATTGGGATGAAGTTGGTAAAATAAGTAATAGGTGGTTATATAGCTTCCAGAACGGACAAGATTATTACGGATGGAGCGCTCTAACTCCCTCTAGCAGTCTAGTACCCGGCGTAGGATATACACAAAAAGGAACAGGTATGGCTAATGCGGATGGACTACAAGAGTATATCTTTGAAGGCAAACCAAACAACGGAACCATATTAGTTGCTGCTGATGATGTAGATGGAGATACTACCACAGAAAGTGATGATGGTTCAAGAACTACTACATTAATAGGCAACCCATATCCTTCGGCTTTAGATGCAAGACAATTTATAATTGATAACTCGGGCACTATTAATGGTACCATTCTTTTGTGGGAGCAATGGGCTGGGAACTCACACATATTAGCAGAGTACCAAGGTGGGTATGGATACATTAATACCATGGCAACAGCAAGAGCCTATCAATATCAAGGGGTAGAAATTGCAGATCCTGTAGACCCAATGGCAAGAGGTATTAAAACGCCTAGATTTAATATTCCAGTCGGTCAAGGGTTCTTTGTAGAAGTAATTAGTGATAGTGGTAATATTGAGTTTAATAACGGGCAGCGAATATTCATAAAGGAATCTGACGCCGATGGTAATAATAGTCCAAATAGCGGTTCAGTCTTTTCTAGAAGTGCAAATAATCATGACATCCAAGATGGGGAAGCTGAAGAAGAAAACCCCTATCAATTAATCCGAATGGAATTCAAGACTTCTGGAGGAGCTTCAAGACGATTTGTACTTGGCTTTAGTGAAACTGCAACTGATGGGTTTGATTATGGATTAGATGGAGGTTACGTTAATGACCTTCCAGAAGACGATATGGGTAGTATATTAAACAACAAGCAATATGTCATCCAAGCATTTGCCCCTATTACACCAGAAAAAGAGATAGACCTTACCATAAATGTTTCTGGAGATTATAACTACAGTCTAGAAGCAGTTGAATTCAGTAATCTTGATGAAAACCAAGAAGTTTATCTAAGAGATAACTTGACAAATACGTATTTCAATCTAAGAAATGGTAATGCTTACGAATTTACATCTGCTCCTGGTCAATTTAATGACAGATTTTATATCGTATTTAAGAATAGTCAAACGCTTTCAAACGAGGATATCTTATTAGAAAATACACTTATATACATGAATAATCTTGAAGAAAAGCTATTCATTAAAGGTCTTAATCAAGATGCTAAAAGCATAACCTTAACAAACATGTTAGGACAGAATCTAAAATCCATGGTAGATGTTTCAAACAATACTATGGAAAACGGAATTATCATTCATAATCTAAATTCTGGCATATATGTTGTTAATATAGAAACTGAAGGTAACGACCAGTTATCTAAAAAAATTATTTTGGAGTAAATTGCTATTAATCCAAATGCTGAAATCCCTTGTCAGAAATGATGGGGGTTTTCTAATTTACACCATTTCAATTCAGTTTTAATTATTAATTTTGCAACCTTATAAGAAACAAAATTCAATGAGCAAGACATTCCCTGAATATAAAGGACTTGACTTACCAAAAGTAACTGAAGAGATACTTAATTATTGGCAAGACAATAATATCTTTGAAAAGAGTGTAACAACTCGCGAAGGGAAAGAACCATATGTGTTTTTTGAAGGACCTCCTTCTGCAAATGGACTTCCGGGAGTTCATCACGTTCTAGCTCGTGCTATAAAAGATATTTTTCCGCGTTACAAAACTATGAAAGGGTTTCAAGTAAAGCGTAAAGCTGGTTGGGACACTCATGGATTACCCATTGAATTAGGCGTAGAAAAAGAGCTTGGCATTACTAAAGAAGATATTGGTAAAACCATATCTGTCGAAGATTATAATGCAGCCTGTCGTAAAGCCGTAATGCGTTATACGGACATCTGGAATAACCTCACCCAAAAAATGGGGTATTGGGTAAATATGGATGACCCATATATTACCTACGACCCAAAATACATGGAAAGTGTTTGGTGGTTACTAAAACAAATTTATGATAAGAGCCTGTTATATAAAGGCTATACCATCCAGCCCTACTCGCCAAAAGCGGGAACTGGATTAAGTTCTCATGAGCTGAACCAACCAGGGACGTATCAAGATGTCACAGATACAACAGTGGTTGCTCAATTTAAAGCTAATGCTGAATCGTTACCTGATTTTTTGCAGGATGAAGGTGATATTTATTTCCTTGCTTGGACGACAACACCATGGACACTTCCAAGTAATACCGCATTAACCGTCGGACCTAAAATTGATTATGTACTGGTAGAAACATACAATCAGTACACATTCCAGCCAATTAATGTGGTTTTAGCTAAGAAATTAGTCAACTATCAATTCTCTGGTAAGTTCAATAAAGTAGAAGAAAAATCTGAATTGCTTGAATATAAATCTGGTGACAAAAAGATTCCTTTCTATGTTGTAAAAGAATTTAAGGGGAAGGATTTAGTAGGTATTACCTACGAACAATTATTATCATATGTACTCCCAAATGACAATCCAGAAAATGCTTTTAGAGTCATTTCCGGAGACTTTGTAACAACTGAAGACGGTACTGGAATTGTACATACAGCACCAACTTTTGGAGCAGATGATGCCTTAGTCGCTAAACAAGCAAAGCCAGAAATACCACCAATGCTGGTTAAAGATGACAACGGCAACTTAGTACCGTTAGTAGATTTACAAGGACGTTTTAGACCCGAGTTAGGCGAATTCGCTGGTAAGTATGTTAAAAACGAATATTATAATGATGGTGAAGCTCCTGAACGTTCAATAGATGTTGAACTCGCCATCAAATTAAAAGAAGAAAACAAAGCCTTTAAGGTCGAAAAATACAAGCACAGCTACCCTAACTGTTGGCGTACAGATAAACCAATTTTATACTACCCCTTAGATTCTTGGTTTATTAAAGTGACAGATGTTAAAGACAGAATGTTCCAGTTAAATGAAACAATTAACTGGAAACCAAAGAGTACTGGAGAAGGCCGATTTGGCAACTGGTTAGCAAATGCGAATGATTGGAATTTATCGCGTTCTCGTTATTGGGGAATCCCGTTACCAATTTGGAGAACAGATGATGGTAAAGAGGAAATTTGCATTGGTTCTGTTGAAGAATTAAAAGCCGAGATGGGAAAAGCAGTTTCGGCTGGTGTTTTAGCTAAAGACATATTTGCAGAATTTGAAGTCGGAAATAACTCAGATGAGAATTATGCAACTATCGACTTACATAAAAATATCGTTGATGAAATCATATTAGTTTCTAAAAGTGGGCAACCAATGAAACGCGAAAGCGATTTGATTGATGTATGGTTCGATTCAGGCTCTATGCCTTACGCTCAATGGCATTACCCTTTTGAAAATAAGGATTTGATTGATGAGAATAAAGCATTCCCAGCAGATTTTATTGCAGAAGGTGTTGATCAAACACGAGGATGGTTTTATACACTTCACGCTATTGGGACAATGGTTTTCGATTCCGTTGCATATAAAAACGTCGTTTCTAACGGATTAGTTTTAGACAAGAACGGACAGAAAATGTCTAAACGTTTAGGTAATGCAACTAATCCTTTTGAAACATTATCAACATATGGTGCAGATGCTACGCGTTGGTATATGATATCCAATGCAAACCCTTGGGACAACTTAAAGTTTGATTTAGATGGTATTGAAGAAGTAAAACGCAAGTTCTTTGGTACATTATATAATACCTATTCTTTCTTTCAATTATACACAAATTTAGATGGATTTAGCTATTCCGAAATAGACATTCCATTAAATGAAAGACCAGAAATAGACCGTTGGATACTTTCTGAATTACATACATTAATTCAAAAAGTAGATGATTATTATGCTGAATACGAACCAACAAAAGCTGCAAGAGCAATTTCAGATTTTACTCAAGAATATTTGAGTAATTGGTATGTACGTTTAAGTAGAAGACGCTTCTGGAAAGGTGATTATCAAACAGATAAGATATCAGCTTACCAAACATTATATACTTGTATGATAACTATTGCCAAGTTAGGCGCACCAATTGCACCTTTCTTTATGGATAAATTATACTTGGATTTAAATTCAGTCACGAATAAAGAAGCTTTTGAAAGTGTTCACTTATCTGAATTTCCTAAATACGATTCTAGTTTTGTAGATAAAACGCTTGAGCGTAAAATGGAAAGTGCTCAGACAATATCGTCTTTAGTTCTATCGTTACGTGCTAAAGAGAAAATTAAGGTGAGACAACCACTTCAGAAAATCATGATTCCAGTTGATAACAAACAGCAAAAAGAAGAAATCTTAGCTGTATCAAGTTTGATAAAACGTGAAGTAAATGTAAAAGAAGTAGAGCTGATGGAAGATGCGTCAGACATCATTGTAAAGCAAATCAAGCCTAATTTTAAAGTTTTAGGGCCACGTTTTGGTAAAGATATGAAGTTGATTTCTGCTGAGATTCAGAAATTTAGTGCCAATGACATTAAAAATATCGAGCAAAACGGCAAAATTGATGTTAAAGTGAACGGAAAAAGTATTACATTGGATTTATCTGAAGTTGAGATATCGTCTCAAGATATTGAAGGTTGGCTTGTTGCAAATGCTGACGGTTTTACGGTAGCATTAGATGTAACATTAACAGATGAATTGAAACGTGAGGGTATTGCAAGAGAGCTGGTAAACAGAATTCAAAACCTCAGAAAAGATTCTGGGTTTGAAGTCACTGACAGAATTGACGTCCGACTACAGAAAGATGAGAATATAGAAAAAGCAATAAAAAACAATTTAGAATACATAAAAACAGAAACACTAACCGCTGAATTAGAAATTATAGACCAAATGAATAATGGTATAGAAATTGCTTTCGATGATGTAAATACCAAATTATTCATTACAAAACACTAAGTATATGGCTGCAGATACAAACGTAAGATATTCGGATAAGGATTTAGCACATTTTAAAGCACTTATCCAAGAGAAAATAGATAAAGCACAACATGATTTGGAGCTTATTAAAAGCGCCTACATGAACGACCATAATAATGGCACCGAAGATACCTCGCCTACTTTTAAGGCGTTTGATGAAGGTAGTGCCGTAATGAGCAAAGAGCGTAATGCACAGCTTGCCATCAGGCAAGAAAAATTTATTCGTGATTTAAAAAGTGCACTAATACGTATAGAAAACAAGACTTACGGCGTTTGTCGTGTTACAGGAAAACTGATAAACAAAAAACGCTTAGAATTAGTACCTCATGCTACCTTAAGCATAGAGGCGAAGAACATGCAGAAGTAATATGTTCCTGCGAAGGCAGGAATCTAAACCTTGAAATAACGCTTCGTTTTTACGAGGCGTTTTTTATTTTTATTTATGTCACTAAAAAAATCAGCTTTATTAATCTTCATTGTTTTACTTATTGATCAAATAAGCAAAATATATGTAAAGACACATTTTGTTATTGAGGAAGATGTAGAGGTATTTAACTGGTTTAAAATATTATTCATAGAAAACCCAGGCATGGCTTGGGGCACAAAAATAAGTGACTTTGTTTCATTTATTTCTGATAATACTGCAAAAGTCATATTGACTATATTCAGAATTATAGCAGTCTTCTTTATAGGTTATTGGCTCAAAGATTCTATTAAAAGAAACGCTTCTAAAATATTAATAATTGGAGTTTCTCTAATATTTGCTGGTGCTCTTGGAAACATCATCGACTCCGTTTTTTATGGGGTATTATTTGGAGATAGTAGCGGAGCAATCGCCGAATTTCTGCCTAAAGAAGGTGGTTATTCAAAACTATTACAAGGTAAGGTAGTAGACATGCTTTACTTCCCTCTATGGAAAGGCTACTTACCCGAATGGTTACCTATTTGGGGAGGAAAGTATTTTACATTCTTTGACCCCGTTTTTAATATTGCGGATGTAGCTATTAGTACAGGTGTTGGGATGCTTTTGGTTTTTAATAAAAAAGCGTTTAGAGATAATTATTACAAATGAAGAGGAAATAGAAATTTAAACTCATATAGGATGAAAAATTACTTTTTTTTGATTACACTTTGCATCTATTGTTTTAATAGTCATGCTCAGAAAATAAATGTTAAAACTCATGATAAAAGTATTAAGAATGGCTACATAATATATGCTGATAATAACGAACCTTGCCCTGTTTCAATAAAACTTGACCTGAATCTTAAAAATTTGAAATCGTCCAAAGGAAACAACAAGATATTTCTTCTTCCAGCTAAGACAAAAAATGTTGAATTAACAATTTTGAAGTCGATTAAAAATGGTAAGTACAATTATAGCTACAAAACTAAATATAACTATGGAAATCACTTCCAAGATACATACAATGCAGATTATGAATATAGCCTTCCATTTGAAAAAGGAAGTACAGAAAAGGTTTCTCAAGGTTATAATGGTAGCAGTACTCATCTAAACCAAAATGCTTTAGATTTCGATATGAAAGATGGCACGAACATCTTAGCAGCAAGAGATGGCATAGTTATAAGAGTCATTGATCAAAACAAAAAATCTTGTCACAGTAAAGACTGTCAAAAATATAATAATTTCGTAACCATTTATCATGATGACGGCACGTTTGCAGAATATACCCATATTCAACAAGATGGTTCATTGGTTAAGATTGGAGATAAAATTAAAGTGGGCGATATTATTGCAAAAAGTGGGGATGTTGGATGGTCTTCTGGTCCCCATTTACATTTTGTTGTTTATCTTCAACAGATCGGAGGGTCAAAAACTCTTAAAACAAAATTCAAAGTTGGTGACGGGAGAAAATCAGAATACTTATTAGAAAAAAAATCATACAAAAAAGATTACTAAAACGAAATTAATTTTACCGGCGTCACACAATAATTCAACTTAACATCATCTGGATTTACATTAGTAATGAAATCTTCAGGTCCAAAAAAAGAAAGTCCGATTTTAATTACACTCTCTCTACATTCGGAAAGAAACCTATCGTAAAATCCCTTTCCATAGCCAACTCTATTACCGAGTGTGTCGTAGGCTAATAAAGGTACGAAAACAACATCTAATTTTTCTGAAGGAATTTCAATGCCACCTATAGGTTCTGGAATATTATAATCATTCTTTTTGATTCTTGTAGAATCCGTAAGTAAGAAATGCTTCATACTCAGTGTCTCGAAATCACTTTTTGAAATCACAATATCCTTATCCTTTCCGGAAAGAATATTCAAAATGAATTCTGTATTTACCTCTCTTTGCTCTTCTATTGGGAGGAAAATATGATAGAAATTATAATTCCATATATCGAGTTTAAGAAGGTTGTTCGCGATGGCAATACTTTTGTCATCTACTTCTTCAGAAGACAGTTTTCTTCTTAGCCCTTTATACTTTTTGCGCAACTCGCTTTTTGTCATTTAACAAATTTAGTTGATAAAACTGTTTAAAACTAAAAACAGACTTGTCTGTTTTAATTGCCAATTCATTTTAACTTTGATTAAAATGAATTCTTATGACTGTAAAAGAAAGACTTATAAACACTGCTTCCGATTTATTCTACCAAAATGGCTACAACAACACAGGTATAAACGAAGTGATTGAAAAAGCTAAAGTAGCCAAAGCTAGCCTATATACGCACTTTAAAACCAAAGACGATTTATGTATTGCCTATCTTGAGTATAAAGAAGACAAATTTTTAAACGCTTTAAAGGCCTCATTAAAAGGAAAGCCTGAAGGAAAGCTTCAAATATTAGGGTTGTTTGATCATCTTAGAGAAGTTTACCGCAAAGATGATTTTAGAGGAAATTGTAGCTCGAATATTCTTGCTGAAATTCCAAAAGGCAATAAAAAAATACGTGAAGAAGTTAGCCTGCACAAATCAAACCTTAAAAACTATATTACTGAATTAGTTAAAAAAAATTCAGATAATAAGCATCCTGAAAAACTCGCAAATAAATTGTTTTTATTGTTTGAAGGAGCACAAGCGCAAAGCTATGTAGAGCAGGATAGCTGGCCAATTAAAGAGGCTAAAGATATGGCTCTAAGTCTACTTTAATCTTCATCAAGCTTGGTGGAAATATGAAAAACTGCGTCGCCCTGATACACAATAGGCGCTTCGTTAACATTGATGATATACCCAGAATTTTCAGCCTTAACAAAATGATTGAACTTCCCGTAAGGATCCGTAATATTCCCGAGAACATCTCCTTTTTTCACCTTAGCACTAATGGATACCGAAGATTTAAACATACCCGAATAATTAGCTCTCAACCATTTACTTTCTTTAATGAAAACACATTTTTTCTTAGGTTTAGATACCTTAAATTTATTATTTAACATGCCTAGATGACTAAGAATACGTTTAGCTCCATTGACACCGCTATTAGTAACGTTCGAATCAAAACTAAAGGACTTCCCTCCTTCAAAAAGAAGCATAGGTACTCCTAATTTATAGCAGGTATTTCTGAAGGATTTATTTAAGTTTTTCGAATATAAAACAAAAGGTGCTCCAAACGTAGTTGCAAGTTCATCCAGAACAACTTCCCCCTCAACAATGCGAATTTGAGGTGCATTAAATCGGTCAGCACTACCAGTATGATAATCCAATATCAAATCCACATGCGGGACTATTTCCGTCATCAATTTATGTGCTACACGACTCGCTAAAGACCCCTTAGCGGATCCAGGGAAAACTCTGTTAAGGTCTCTTCCATCAGGGAACTCACGATTTAAGTGCAGAAACCCAAAAATATTAATCACTGGAATACTTATAATGGTGCCCTTTTTTGGTTTATTAATGCCTTTGGCAATAATCTGCCTGACTATTTCGATTCCATTAACCTCATCACCATGAATACCAGCAGTAATAAGTATAGTTGGGCCAGGCTTTTTTGAACGTTCGATAACAATAGGAACATCAACATTAGTAGTTGTATGCAATTTAGCAACACTAAAATTTACTTCGCGACTTTCGCCGAGCTTTATCTTCTCTCCTAGTATCTCTAGAACTTCATTGTTCTTTACCGTCATCGCTTTCTGTTTCTTTCTATATAGGTTATAATGTCTCCCGCTATATTTGCCGCTGTAGCCCCTTCTATACCTTCTAAGCCAGGCGTTGAGTTTACCTCCAATAACAATGGACCTCTGTCGGA
This sequence comes from uncultured Flavobacteriaceae bacterium, assembly GCA_937923735.1. Taxonomy (GTDB): domain Bacteria; phylum Bacteroidota; class Bacteroidia; order Flavobacteriales; family Flavobacteriaceae; genus JABABD01. Next base: position 45,192 of record CALDUJ010000069.1, read on the forward strand.
TTGCAACATATCCACACCACAAACACCTAACTTTAAGGCTCTCGATGCACGTAAAGCAACTTTCTTTTCATGGTCATTCAACTCATAATAATCTGCACTGCCTCCGCGATGCAAATTTGAACGAAATTCTCCTTCTTTTCCTTGGCGTTTCATAGCGCCTACAACTTTGCCATCAACTACTAATGCTCGCAAATCTGCACCTTTAGCTTCAGCAATATATTCTTGGACAACAACTCTTGCCTGTAATCCATTGAAAGCTTCGAGCACCGATTCTGCTGCATTTTTTGTTTCGCATAATACAACGCCTAGACCTTGTGTACCTTCCAATAATTTAATGATAACAGGTGTTCCTCCAACATGCTCAATCACTTCCTCTACATCTCGAGAATAATTTGTAAACACCGTTTTTGGCATACCAATACCCGCTTTACTTAAGCGTTGAAAACTTCTTAGTTTGTCGCGTGAACGAATGATAGCGTCTGAGGTCACCGTTGCAAAAACGTTCATCATTTCAAATTGTCTTACAACAGCGCATCCGAAAAAAGTAACAGAGGCTCCTATTCTTGGAATTACAGCATCAACATAATCCAGATAACGGTCTTTGTAAAAAATGGTAGGTTTCTCGCTCTCGATAATCAAATCACATTTCAATGGATCAATAACTTCAACTCTATGATTACGCTTTTCTCCTTCTTCTACTAACCTTTGAGTAGAATAAAGATGCGCGTTTCTGGAAAGTATAACTATGTTCATGTAATGGGAAAAACTAGTTGCAATATACTAAAAAAGCCCATGCTTTAGGTTTTATAGTTTCGGCTTAAATACTACCTTTACGTAGATGAACACACCCGAGCTAGAGATACAACTAAAGACCTTACCAACCTCTCCTGGTGTATACCAATATTTTGATGCTGATGGTAAAATTATTTATGTAGGTAAGGCCAAAAACCTAAAAAAGCGGGTGTCGTCTTATTTTACAAAAAACCATGAGTACGGCAAAACAAAAGTTCTTGTAAAGAAAATAGCATCCATAAAGCACATTGTTGTTCCTACAGAAACCGATGCTTTATTATTGGAAAATAACCTCATCAAAAAACACCAACCTCGTTATAACGTATTATTGAAAGATGACAAATCCTATCCATGGATTTGTTTAAAAAAGGAACGTTTTCCAAGGATTTTCTCAACAAGAAGAGTCATAAAAGATGGCTCAGAATATTTCGGTCCTTACACAAGCATGAAGACGGTTTCAACACTGTTGGATTTAATAAAAGGTTTGTATCAGTTGCGCACATGTAATTACGATTTATCTCAAGAAAAAATTGATGCTGGCAAATACAAAGTGTGTTTAGAATATCATCTAGGCAACTGTAAAGGCCCGTGCGAGGACTTGCAAACCGAAGATGATTACCATGGAAATATCGTTGCAATTCGTGAGATACTTAAGGGTAATTTCAAAGAATCTCTACATAATTTCAAAAAGCAAATGAAGGCTTATGCGGCCGACATGCATTTTGAAGATGCTCAGCGCATAAAAGAAAAAATTGAAGTCCTTGAAAACTATCAGGCAAAGTCTACCATCATAAATCCAAAGATTAGTAATGTAGATGTATTCTCTATCGTTTCTGACGAAAGTTATGGTTATGTAAACTTTTTACAGATTTCATATGGCTCAATTATTCGGTCACATACTATGGAAATCAAAAAAAAATTGAGTGAAGGCAATGAACAATTATTACAGCTAGCTATTACTGACATCCGTCAACGTTTTAATTCCAATTCTAAAGAAGTATATGTTCCGTTTAAACTGGACTTAGGAGAGGATATAAAAGTTACAGTTCCACAATTAGGTGATAAGAAGCGTATAGTAGAGTTATCCGAACGAAACGCTAAATTTTATCGTTTAGAACGTTTCAAGCAAGTGAAAATGACAGATCCTGACCGTCATGTCAATCGCATTATGGCGCAAATGAAATCTGATTTGAGACTCTCCGAAGAACCACGGCATATCGAATGCTTTGACAACTCAAATATTCAAGGAACCCACCCAGTTGCAGCATGTGTGGTTTTTAAAAATGGAAAACCTAGTAAGAGAGATTATAGGCATTTCAATATAAAAACAGTTGAGGGACCTGATGATTTTGCTTCAATGGAAGAAGTAGTGTACCGTCGCTACAAAAGATTGCTTGACGAAAAACAGCCCTTACCTCAACTTATCATTATTGATGGTGGGAAAGGGCAATTATCATCTTCTCTAAAAAGTCTTGACAAGCTTGAACTAAGGGGTAAAATAGCCATCATCGGAATTGCGAAACGTCTGGAAGAATTATTTTATCCAGATGATCCAATTCCACTATATTTAGATAAAAAAAGTGAAACACTAAAGATTATACAGCAATTACGTAACGAAGCGCATCGCTTCGGGATAGAACACCATCGTAATAGACGCAGCAAAACTGCTTTAAATACAGAATTGGAAACCATTCCAGGTATTGGAGAAAAAACTGTTGTAGATCTCTTGAAACATTTTAAATCTGTAAAACGAATATCAACTGCGAAATTTGATGCTCTCAAAAGCGTTATAGGTACAGCAAAAGCGCATAAAATTTTTGATTATTATCACAATAAATGAATAAAGCCCTAATTCTCATACTACTATGCATATGCTGTAATGTTTTTGCTCAAGAAAAGGAGCAGAAAGACATTAAGGTAGGTCTAGTCTTGAGCGGTGGTGGAGCAAAAGGCTTAGCCCATATTGGTGTGCTTAAAACAATCGATAGTCTCGGTATTAAAATAGACCATATTGCCGGCACAAGTATGGGGGCCATTATTGGGTCTTTATACGCCTCAGGCTACTCAGGTAAACAACTAGACTCTATTTTTAAAGAGCTGGATTTCGACAATGTAATTAGTGATAATTTACCTCGCGAATCTAAAACATTCTACGAACGAGATAATTCAGAAAAGTATGCCTTAACACTACCGTTCGACAATTTTAAAGTCTCTTTACCTTCAGCTATTTCCAGAGGACAAAACGTTTTTAACTTACTCACTAAATTAACATTACATGTAAGTGATATCGAAGATTTTAACAAGCTCCCAATTCCTTTTTTCTGCTTGGCGACTAATATAGAAACTGGGGAGCCTGTAATTTTAGATAGTGGCAATCTCCCTCAGACTATTGGAGCAAGTGGCGCATTTCCTTCACTATTTCAGCCTGTAATTATTAATGACCAAATCTTAATCGATGGTGGTGTTACTAACAATTATCCTGTAGACGAGTTGAGAGCAAAAGGAATGGATGTAATTATAGGAGTTGATGTACAAGATGGGTTGGCAAATCGCGATAATCTGAAATCAGCTCCAGAGATTTTGCTCCAGATAAATAATTATCGAACCATCAATGATATGAAGATAAAATCCAAAAAAACGGATGTTTATATAAAGCCAGATATTGATGACTATAATGTTATTTCATTCGATTTCGGGAAACAAATCATAAAAAATGGTGAGCGAGCTGCTTTCGAAAAAATATTCTATTTACAGGACATTGCAAACAAACAAAAG
>CALDUJ010000070.1 GCA_937923735.1 uncultured Flavobacteriaceae bacterium
TGGCATCATCACTAATCAGACCTATTTAACTACTGAGCGTGTAGAATTAACTTTTGACATGCCTTTGGCAGAAATTGTTTTCGATTTTTATGATCGCTTAAAAACCGTTTCAAAAGGTTATGCTTCTTTTGATTATACACCAATCGGTATGAAAGTGTCCAAATTGGTTCGTTTAGATATTTTATTAAATGCACAACCTGTCGATGCGCTTTCTGCTTTAATTCACTCAGATAACGCACAGACCATAGGCAAGAAAATTTGCGAAAAATTAAAAGAATTGATTCCCCGTCAACAATTTGATATTCCTGTACAAGCAGCCATTGGTGCCAAAATTATTTCTCGCGAAACCATCAAAGCACTTCGTAAAGATGTTACGGCTAAATGTTATGGTGGCGATATCTCTCGTAAACGTAAACTTCTCGAAAAGCAAAAAAAGGGAAAGAAACGTATGAGACAAGTAGGTAACGTGGAGATTCCTCAGCAAGCGTTTATGGCTGTCCTAAAACTGAACGATTAATTTTTTTAGAATTCGAGCTGCTTATTTCAAGCAATTATCTATTTATAAGCCTCAATATTATTTTATCTGTAAAAAAACAGTTTAGCATTTTATAAGCGCAAAACATTTTGTAAGTTTAAGTAACTAATCAATGCTAAATGAATATTATTCACATCAGTGCGGAATGCTACCCTATTGCCAAAGTTGGAGGGTTAGCAGATGTGGTTGGTTCGCTTCCTAAATATCAAAGTGAGCTTGGAGAAAATAGCATTGTTATCATGCCTTTTTATGATAATGCTTTCACCAAGAATAATACTTTTGAAACCCACTATGCCTCAGTACTTAATCTTGGTAGGGATTACCATTTTAAAGTCCTAAGTTTAAAAGATAATACTTTAGGGTATGACCTTTTTTTTATTGATATTCCAGAATTGCTGTTTAAAGATTATGTTTACTCAGAAGATGATACAGAGCGATTTTTAGCTTTTCAGATAGCGGCTTTAAATTGGGTGCTTCAATTAAAAAAGGAAAACACCGTTGTTCATTGTCACGACCATCATACGGGTCTGATTCCCTTCATGATGTCCCATTGTTATACTTATGAGGCATTAAAAGCAACACCTTCGATTCTTACTATTCATAATGCACAATATCAGGGTTGGTTTTCTCATGATAAAGTGCATTTAATTCCAAAATTCGATTTAAGTAACATTGGATTACTAGATTGGGACAATGTTATAAACCCTTTAGCTGCAGCAATAAAATGTTCTTGGCGAGTGACCACGGTTTCTCCTAGTTATATGGAGGAGCTTAAAGAAAAGGCTAACGGTTTAGAGCGTTTATTGCAACATGAAAGTGCTAAATGTGTAGGAATTCTGAATGGTATTGATACAGATGTCTGGAATGCTGAAACGGATGGTTTTATTATAAAGAACTATTCTCAAAAAACTATCTTATCTGGGAAAAAAGCAAACAAAGCGTGGCTTTGTAAAGAATTTAACCTAGATTCCAAACGCCCTCTTTTTGCATTTATAGGTAGGTTAGTTGGTGAAAAAGGAGCAGGTCTCTTTCCAGAAATATTTGACAAAGCTTTAAGTGCCGATAAAATTTCATTACTATTATTAGGGTCTGGTCATGAATCTATTCAAGACAGTCTTCAAGCTTTAAAACCAAAACACAAAGGCGTCTATAATACGTTTATTGGATATGACGAAAAATTATCCCATATTATATACGCTGGTGCAGATTTTTTATTAATGCCTTCTAGAGTAGAGCCTTGTGGGCTAAACCAAATGTATTCTTTGCGCTACGGCACAATTCCGGTTGTAAGTAGTGTTGGTGGATTAAAAGACACTGTTATTGATATTAAAAATGATGGCTTCGGTATTCGACATGACCAAGTAAAAATTGAAGATGTAGCAGAAGCTATAAAGAGAGCAACTAACCTGTATTCAGATGACTCTCGCTTTAAAAAAATTAGAAAACAAATTATGTCGATAGACCATTCGTGGAACGCATCGGCAAAAGCATATATCGATTTATATAACTCTTTAACTTAAATTATTATGGCGATTAACGATAAAGTACTAGGAATAATTTTAGGGGGAGGACAGGGGTCTAGACTCTACCCTCTAACAGAAAAACGTTCAAAACCCGCTGTTCCTATTGCGGGAAAATATCGCTTAGTTGACATTCCGATTTCCAATTGTATAAACTCAGATATAAAACGCATGTTCGTTCTGACACAATTCAATTCGGCATCACTCAATCGACACATAAAAAACACTTATCATTTTAGTTTTTTCAGCTCCGCCTTTGTCGATGTATTAGCCGCGGAACAAACCATGGATAGTGGAGAATGGTTTCAAGGTACCGCCGATGCGGTTAGGCAGAGTATGCATCATTTTCTTGAACACGATTTTGATTATGCCTTGATTCTTTCTGGTGACCAACTCTATCAAATGGATTTCAACCAAATGATACAAGCGCATATCGAAAGTAAAGCAAAAATTACAATCGCCACTCAGCCAGTAAAAGAGAAGGAGGCTACTGCTTTTGGAATTCTTAAAACGGATGATAAAAATATAATAACATCTTTTATTGAAAAGCCTGGTAAAGACTTATTGCCTGATTGGACCTCTCCAGTAAGTGACGACATGAAAGCCGAAGGCAGGAATCATCTAGCTTCAATGGGAATTTATATTTTCAACAGAGATTTATTGATTGAATTAATGAATAACCCTGACACTAACGATTTTGGTAAAGAAATAATTCCCCAATCAATCGATAAGCACAAAACACTGAGCCATCAGTTTGAAGGTTATTGGACTGATATAGGAAATATTGACTCCTTTTTTGAGGCCAATCTCGGGCTTACCGATAACATTCCTAAGTTCGATTTGTATAACAATAATCGTCGTATTTATACAAGAGCCAGAATATTACCAACAACAAAAATCTCTGGAACAACTCTCAATAAAGCTGTTATTGCTGAAGGGTGTATAGTACAAGCGTCAAGTATAGAAAAGTCTGTCATCGGAATTAGGTCTCGTATTGGTGCGGAAACCACCATTATCAATACTTATATGATGGGTAATGACTATTACGAAACCCTTGAGGGTATTGAGAGTCAAAAAATAGAAATCTTGTTAGGAATAGGTGAAAGATGTTTTATAAAAAATGCCATTATCGACAAGAACGTGCGCATTGGTGATGATGTTAGAATAAATGGAGGGAAACATCTTGAAGATTCAGAAACAGACACTTATATGATTAAAGAAGGCATCGTTGTTATTAAAAAAGGTGCCATAATTCCTAAGGGAACCGTAATTTAAACATATGAATAACGTTAAAAACCATAGTCTTTTTACTGATTTTGACATCTCTCTTTTTAAATCTGGAAAACATTTTAAACTCTATGAAAAATTCGGAGCGCATCCTATAGAATTAAACGGGGAGAAAGGTGTTTACTTTTCTGTCTGGGCGCCCTCAGCAAATTCGGTGTCGGTAGTTGGTGATTTTAACCATTGGAATGATATAGAACATCCTTTAAATGTGCGCTGGGACTCCTCAGGTATATGGGAAGGATTCATTCCAAATATTGAAAAAGGCGTTCGATATAAGTTCAAAATTCATTCAAATAACAACGGTATTGTTACAGAGAAGATTGACCCTTATGGATTGTATTTTGAAACTCCTCCTAAAACGGCTTCAATAGTTTGGGATATTTCCGATTACCAATGGAAAGATTCATCTTGGATGTCTTATCGGAAAGATAAAAATGGTTTGGACAAACCTTATTCTGTTTATGAGGTACATTTAGGGTCCTGGAAAAGAAAAGACAATGAGTTTTTATCTTATATAGAATTGGCTGAGGATTTGGTAAATTATGTTAAGGATATGAACTTTACCCATGTGGAATTCATGCCCGTCATGGAATACCCATATGACCCATCTTGGGGCTATCAGCTAGTTGGTTATTTTGCTCCTACATCTCGTTTTGGTAACCCACAAGAATTCATGTATTTAATAGATCAATTTCATCAAAATGATATTGGTGTTATATTGGATTGGGTGCCTTCTCACTTTCCGTCTGATGCTCATGGACTGGGCTTTTTTGATGGTTCCCACCTATATGAGCATCCGGACACAAAAAAAGGCTATCACCCAGACTGGAAGAGTTTGATATTTAATTACGAACGCAATGAAGTCCGCTCATTCTTAATAAGCAATGCCATGTTTTGGTTAGAAAAGTATCATATTGACGGACTGAGGGTAGATGCTGTTGCTTCGATGATATATCTTGATTACTCAAGAGAGTATGGTGAATGGGATGCCAATGAGTATGGTGGTAATGAAAATTTAGCAGCCATATCGTTTCTTAAAGAATTTAATCAAACAGTCTATCAAAACTTTGAAGATGTACAAACCATTGCTGAAGAATCAACAGCATTTTCTGGTGTCACAAAACCTATTGATATTGGAGGGCTAGGCTTCGGAATGAAGTGGATGATGGGCTGGATGCACGATACATTGGATTATTTTTCTAAAGATCCCATTTATAGAAAACATCATCAAAACGAAATTACATTTAGCTTAGCTTATGCCTTTACAGAAAATTTTATGTTGCCATTATCTCATGATGAAGTCGTATATGGTAAAAAATCAATACTAGGTAAAATGCCTGGTGATGAATGGCAGAAGTTTGCAAATCTTAGGTTGCTATATGGGTTTATGTTTACACATCCTGGAACTAATTTATTATTTCAAGGAGGGGAATTTGGACAATATGAGGAATGGGATTTCCAGCATAGCTTAGATTGGCATTTGTTGCAACATAAACCTCACATTGGAGCACAAACATTTGTTAAAGATTTAAATCTTTTTTACAAAAATGCACCTGCTCTTTATGAAAAAGGTTTTAGTCACGAAGGTTTTGATTGGATTAACTATGGTGATTACGAGAACTCTGTAATTGCCTACATTCGTAAAGGTCACGATACAGAAAACGACCTAGTTGTAGTTTGTAATTTCACCTCTGTTGTTCGAGAAAAATATGTAATCGGAATGCATAAAAAAGGCAAACTTAAAGAAGTTTTTAATAGTGATTCTGTAACTTATGGAGGAAGTGGTATCAAAAACTCTAAGCAAGCAACTATCAAAAAGAAAGAAAGAGACGGCAAACCTTTTTCTGTAGAAATCACCTTGCCTCCACTGGGTCTTGTTGTTTTCAAGGTAAATGATTGAATTTTTTAAAACATCATAAATTTTTGAAGGTTTTTTTGTCAAAATGAAGCCAGTAAACAATCTTTAATTTATTAGGTTTACATCTTCTTTAATATGTTACTACATGATTACCAATACAGAATTAGAATATAAAGGGAATCAGGTCCCTTCAAATATAACCTCCTATAAAAAAAACATTGATACGCTTCGCTTTGAAACTGCAAATAATGTCGTTTTAGAGCTAACTGTTTTGAGAGACAGTGTGCTGCGATTTAGATACGCAACAACTCTTAACTTTGAAAAAGATTTTTCCTATGCTATCACAAAATATGCAAGTACCGGATACAATCATTTAGAGATAAAAGAAGATAAAGATCGCTACATTATAACAACTCAAAAGTTGATTTGTCATGTCGAAAAATTAGATTTAAGAGTGTCGCTTTACGATGCGGTTGACAAAACACTTGTTAACCAAGATGAGCTAGGATTTCATTGGGAAGAAAGCTACGAGTACGGTGGGAATATTGTAAAGATGAGCAAGACTACTTTCGATGGTGAAAGTTACTACGGGCTTGGTGACAAACCTGTTCATTTAAACTTAAAAGGTAAGCGTTTTGAAAATTGGGTAACAGATTCTTACGCTTATGGCAAGGACACAGACCCAATCTATAAAACAATACCATTTTATACTGGACTACATAAGAAAAAAGCTTACGGCATATTTTTCGATAATACGTTTCGTTCTTACTTCGATTTTGCACATGAACGTAAAAACGTTACTAGTTTTTGGGCGCAAGGCGGCGAGATGAATTATTATTTCATTTATGGCCCACAAATGACTGATGTTGTTGCTAATTATACCGACTTAACAGGAAAGCCTCACCAGCTACCCCCTCTTTGGGCTTTAGGATATCACCAATGTAAATGGAGTTATTACCCAGAATCCAAGGTGAAAGAAGTGACAAATAAATTCAGAGAATTACAAATTCCTTGCGATGCCATATATCTAGATATAGATTATATGGAAGGTTTTAGGTGTTTTACTTGGGATAAAAATCATTTTCCGGATCCTAAGCGAATGGTCAAGGAACTATCTGATGACGGCTTTAAAACAGTTGTTATTATAGACCCGGGAATTAAAATAGATAATGATTACTCTGTGTTTAAAGAAGCGCTTGATAAAGACTATTTCTGTAAACGTGCCGATGGTCCATATATGAAAGGTAAAGTATGGCCGGGAGAATGTTATTTTCCTGATTATACAAACCCTGAAGTGAGAGACTGGTGGTCTGATTTATTTAAAGAACTTATAGAGGATATAGGGGTTAGAGGGGTTTGGAACGATATGAATGAACCTGCCGTGATGGAGGTGCCAAACAAAACGTTTCCTGATGATGTTCGTCATAATTACGACGGAAACTATTGCAGCCACAGAAAAGCACATAACGTGTATGGCATGCAAATGGCTAGAGCCACTTACCAAGGGTTAAAGAAGTTTGCTTATCCTAAACGTCCATTTGTTATAACAAGAGCAGCTTATTCTGGTACACAACGTTATACCTCAACTTGGACAGGAGATAATGTTGCTACATGGGAACATCTCTGGATTGCTAATGTGCAAGCGCAACGCGTGGCTATGTCTGGCTTCTCTTTTGCTGGAAGTGATATCGGTGGTTTTGCTGAACAGCCTGATGGCGAATTATTTGCGCGATGGATACAGCTTGGTGTTTTTCATCCATTCTGTCGTGTACACTCTTCAGGAGATCACGGCGCACAAGAACCATGGGTTTTTGGGGAAGAAGTCACAGGCATTGTTAGAAAATTTATTGAAATTCGGTACCAATTATTACCTTACTTATACACAACATTTTGGAAGTATTTAGACGAAGGTACTCCAATGCTGAAATCTTTAGTGCTTTACGACCAAGATGATGAACAAACGCACTACAGAACAGACGAGTTTATATTTGGAGAGCAAATTTTTGTTTGCCCTATTATAGAACCTAACTCCAAAGGAAGGCGTTTGTATTTACCAAAAGGAAGCTGGTACAATTACTGGACTAATGAGCTAGTAAAAGGGGGGCAAGAAATGTGGGTAGATGCAGAAATCGATAGCCTACCATTATTTATAAAAGAGGGTTCTATTATTCCAAAATATCCGATTCAACAATACGTTGGGGAAAAAGAATTTGATGAAATTACTCTTGATGTTTATTACAAACCTGGTAAGGAAAATTCCATATTATTTGATGATGCTCATGATGGATATGACTATACTAAAGGGCGTTACAGCTTAAGAACGTTTAAAATGACCGGCAAAAAAGACGACCTCATCATACAACAACATAAATCCGGTAAGTACAATACAAATTACAGTAAGTTTAGGTTAAACTTAATCGGTATGCCTTTTAAAATTTCGACCATCAAGATAGATAAAAATGAAATCCCTTTTGAAAAAGCCAAAGTAAATGGAGATAATGTATTAGTTGTTGATAAAGAGTTTAACGAAATCCATATCATGAAATAACCTCTAAGCCTCTTCCTTGAGCTGTTTTTCAAAGTCAAGAGGTTTTCCAACATACACCAATTGGCACCCTTCATTAACGGTTATAGAATCTATATCTTTTGGCGAGTAAATAATAATGTCTCCATCACTTTTTTTGATGAACAAGGCAACCGAGTCTTTTTGGTCTGTTATATCTTGTAAAAGCTCAGATAGCTGTTCATTGCTGTCTACATCGGCTTCATTTAAAGATGGAAATCTATCAACAATATCCATAAGACTATTATAATCATGCGAATGCGAGAACAGTTCTTCTGCTTGAACTTCAGGAGAATTCATTTCTTCGTGAGAAACCAATCTATAGGATCCGTTTTCGCCAAATTGCTTTTTAAACTTATTAATGGCGTATTTATTTATTTCTGGATTACCAGTCAAAGCCAAAAGCACTCCAACATCGCTCAACTCAATATTGTCCTCTAAAGAATCGGAATATACATTTGCGCTGATTGCCTCAAGCCCAATAGATTTTGATTTATTGATGTTATTTTGATTGCTGTCAACCATCACCACATGTCTACCATTTTGTGACAGATACCTTCCAACTAAACGTGAAAGCCTAGAAGCTCCGATTATTAAGATACCTTCAGAATTTTTTAAGAATACGCCCACTATTCTAGCAAATAATCTAGCAGTAGTGGCATTAAGTAATACCGTTCCTAGCACAATCATAAAAACCAGAGGTGTAATGTACTCCGCTCCTTCTACACCTTGCTTTATCAATTTACCTCCAAAAAGAGAGGCAATTCCAGCGGCAACAATCCCTCTTGGGCCTACCCAACTAATAAAAAGTTTTTCGTTAAATTTCAATTTAGACCCACTTGTACTGAGAAAAACTGCGATTGGCCTAATGATAAATACAACAACAGCAAACAAAATAGCCGTTTTCCAGTTATAGAGCAATAAAAGGTCTTCCATATTAATATTAGCGGCTAACAATATAAATAGTATGGAGATTAACAAAACACTCAAGGATTCTTTAAAATAGAGCAGCTCTTTAAGGTTTTCTAGTTTGCTATTAGCTAGTACCATTCCCATAACCACAACAGCCAATAAACCCGATTCGTGAGCAAAAATTTCCGACTCAACAAAAACAAGTAGTACCGTCGATAATGAGACAACATTTAATAAATAGTGAGGAATCAGTTTTTTGTTGATGGCAAAGGCTAGAGCATGGGCAAACGTAAAACCAAATGTTGTTCCGAAGAGTAGTATTTTACCAAATTCAACCAGTGCTGTTTTGGTAAATCCGCCGCCGCCGCCAACACTAATAAACTCAAAAACCAATACCGCCACAAGTGCTCCTATGGGGTCTATTAAAATTCCTTCCCATTTCAATACAGTAGAGACATCCTTTTTTAAAGGTATGTTTCGTAAAATAGGAGTTATAACTGTTGGTCCAGTAACGATTATTAAACCAGCGAACAAAAACGATAGTTCCCAGCTAAGATTAAACGTATAATGCGCTACTATTCCAGCTCCAAAAAAAGTAATTGCAGATCCAAGGGTTATGAGTTTGGTGATAACAGGGCCAACATTTTTTACTTCATCCCTTTTTAGGGTTAACCCTCCTTCAAATAAAATAATACTAATAGCCAGTGAGACAAAGTGATAAAGAGCTTCGCCAGGAAACAGACCTTTTTTTCCATTCCAAACAGGTTCAATCCATTTTGAACTGTCATCAGAAAAGAATTCGGCATATATAGGGCCAACAAGCAGTCCAATTAAAATTAATGGTAATATGGCTGGAATCTTAAACTTCCATGCAAACCACTGGGCTAAGATTCCGAGAATTATTATTCCACCTAATTCTAACATATATTATATTTTGCGTTAAAATACTATTTTTTATTTATCCTTAAATGTAGTGTACTAATAAAATCTTAATGTGTTTAATCAATTGCGGTTCTTTTGCTATTTTGCGCCAATATGAGGCTATATCCTATTAACTCTGGTAATTTTAAACTCGATGGCGGTGCTATGTTTGGCGTTGTGCCTAAATCTTTATGGACAAGAACAAACCCAGCAGACAGCAATAATATGATAGACATTGCAGCGCGCTGCCTATTAATTGAAGATGGAAGTCGTTTGATTTTAATTGATACTGGGATGGGCAACAAACAAAGTGATAAGTTTTACGGGTATTATTATTTATGGGGAGACGACTCAATAGATAATTCTTTGAAGGTTCATGGGTTTCATCGTGATGATATTACCGATGTGTTTATGACACATTTACATTTTGATCATTGTGGTGGAAGTATTCAGTACAACAAAGATAAATCGGGGTTTGAGCCAGCTTTTAAAAATGCTAATTTTTGGAGTAACAAAGCCCACTGGAGGTGGGCTACAGAACCTAATAGAAGAGAAAAAGCCTCTTTTCTGAAAGAAAATATTCTTCCTATGGAAGAGAGTGGTCATTTAAAGTTTACATCACTTCCTAAAACCGATTTATTAAAAAATTCTGAATTGGGTTTTGATATTTTCTTTGCTAATGGCCACACGGACAAACAAATGATTCCCATGATTAATTATAAGGGGGAAACCATCTGCTTTATGGCAGATTTGTTGCCTACTGCTGGTCATTTACCTATTCCTTTTGTAATGGGCTACGATACTAGGCCCTTACTTACATTAGGCGAAAAAGAAAAGTTCTTGAATCTCGCGGCAGATAATAATTATTACTTATTTTTGGAACACGACGCTCATAGCGAAATTATTACGGTAAAACACACCGAGAAAGGCGTTCGTTTAGACAAAGTATTCAACTGCAAGGATATTTTTTAACACTAACAATTTATACAAATGAAACATTTAAAATCTTTATTTCTTTTAATCTGTGCCTCAATGCTATTAACTGCTTGTGGTGGCGTTCCAGATATTGTAAGCACACCAATTGAGAATATAGATAATACACCTATTAAAGAAAAAGAATTAACAGAAGCTGAGAAGCAGAATTGGGGTCACCTAGATCTAGTAAAAGATACTATTCCTGGGATGAGTGTTGATAAGGCTTATGCAGAATTACTTAATGGAAAATATGGACAGCAGGTTATAGTTGCTGTTATCGATTCTGGAATCGATATTGACCATGAAGATTTAGATGGTGTTATTTGGAGAAATAGTGACGAAATTGCTGGTAACGGAAAAGACGATGACAACAATGGATATGTTGATGATGTACATGGTTGGAATTTCCTAGGAGATGCTTACGATGAGCAATTGGAAATGACGCGTATCGTCGCTAATAAAATGACGTCTCATCCTGATTATGCAAAAGCACAAGCAGAGCTTCAAAAAAAGAAAGGTGAAGCGCTGCAAAACAAAACCCAATACGAGCAAATTTTACAGCAAGTAACAACATCGGACGAAGCAATAGCAAAACATCTTAACAAGTCTGTTTATACGCTTGAAGAAGTAACTGCTATAAATACTCAAGACCAAACATTAGCACAACATAAAAATGTTATTATGCAAACTTTTGGTTTTGGTATTGGAACTATTGCTGAAACAAAAAAAGAGCTCAATGATGGCATTGTACATTTTACAGAAAGCTTAAACTATAACCTGAATACTGATTTTAGCGGTAGAAAGACCAATGATAATGTAGACGATATTAATGACGTAGGTTATGGTAATGGCAATGTAAAGCCTGTAAAAAAAGATGAAAGCCACGGTACGCATGTGGCTGGTATTATTGCGGCTGAGCGTAATAACGGTAAAGGCGCAAATGGTGTTGCTAATAATGTGAGAATCATGTCTCTTAGGGCCGTACCAAACGGTGATGAATATGATAAGGATATTGCTTTAGCTATAAGGTACGCGGTAGATAATGGAGCAAAAATTATTAACGGTAGTTTTGGTAAAAGCTACTCAACACATAGTGATTGGGTTCATGACGCTATTAAATATGCTGAAAAAAAGGATGTGTTATTTGTACATGCTGCAGGCAACGACAGTCAAAACACAGATGTGCACGCCAACTACCCTAATGATAATGTAAATGGTGTGGAAATATCAAGCAATTATATTTCTGTAGGTGCTTTGGACCCTGTTTATGGCTCTAAGGTTGTCGCTAGTTTTTCCAATTACGGAAAAAACAACGTAGATGTATTTGCTCCAGGAGGAAAGGTCTACTCTACCACTCCAGAAAATGAATATGATAGTAAAGGCGGTACTTCTATGGCGGCTCCTGCGGTAGCTGGTATTGCTGCTTTAATTCGCTCTTACTACCCGAAACTTAAGGCTTCGCAAGTAAAACAAATTATTATGGATTCTGGTTTGCCTCTTAAAGCTAAAATTATTGTAGGCGGTAATTCTGATGATGTAAAACCTTTTGCAAATCTTTCTAAATCTGGAAAATCTGCAAATGCTTACAATGCCTTGGTCTTGGCCTCACAAACGAAATAATATATCGTCAACAATGAAAAACACAAAAATTAGTATCGTTGTTTTAGCTCTAGTTTTTTGGAGCTGTAATAGCACAAAAGAAGTTGTGCAAAACAACAGCTCTGTTTCAGTTACAAACACTGAGGGTTCTGGATATTGGCAACAACATGTTGATTACAAAATGGACATTGATGTTGATGTTAAAAAGTATCAATATAAGGGAAAACAAACATTGGTTTACACCAACAATTCTCCTGATGTATTAGATAAGGTCTTTTACCATTTATATTTTAATGCTTTTCAGCCAGGCAGTGAGATGGATGTCAGGTCAAGAACAATTGCTGATCCAGACGGAAGGGTTAGAGATAGAATAAGTAAATTAAAACCAAATGAAATAGGTTATATAAAAGTCAATTCACTTAAGCAAAATGGTAAAACTGTATCTCATGAAACTGCTGGGACTGTTTTGGAAGTAAAGCTAAACACCCCTATTAAACCAGGTGAAAAAGTAACATTTGACATGGATTTTGACGCCCAAGTGCCTGTTCAAATACGTCGTTCCGGTAGGGACAACAAAGAAGGGGTTGCCCTTTCCATGACGCAGTGGTATCCAAAATTAGCAGAATATGATTTTGAAGGTTGGCACGCTGACCCATACATAGCTCGGGAGTTTCATGGTGTTTGGGGCAATTTTGATGTGACGCTTCATATCGATAAAAATTATGTTGTTGGTGGTACTGGATATCTTCAAGGTGATGAAAAAATTAAAGGCAGTAAAAAGACTTTGCGATATTTAGCACCTAAAGTTCATGACTTTACTTGGGCTGCAGACCCAGACTATATTCACGACACTATGCAAGTACCAAATGGACCTATTCTTCATTTTTACTATAAGAACACGCTGAATGCTGAGCAAAAAGAAAATTGGAAAAAGTTACAACCCAAAACCGTAGAGTTGATGCAGTATTTTTCTGAAAATATTGGCAAATATCCTTATAAACAATATTCGGTTATTCAGGGTGGTGATGGCGGTATGGAATATGCCATGTGTACACTTATTACCGGTGAAAGAAAGTTTGGAAGTCTTGTGGGCGTAACGTCTCATGAGTTGGCTCACACTTGGTTTCAGTTTTTACTTGCCACCAATGAAGCTAAACACGAATGGATGGATGAAGGGTTTACCAGTTATATCAGCGCACACGCAATGGACAAAGTGATGGGGCAAAATAAAGCGAATCCAGCTGATGGTTCTTACAGAAGTTATCTTGGTTTAGCGAAATCTGGTAAAGAACAACCACAAACCACACATGCA
>CALDUJ010000071.1 GCA_937923735.1 uncultured Flavobacteriaceae bacterium
GCAAAAGATGTAGAAACATTAAAAGCAACTGGACGTTTTGTAAAAATTACAGCTTCTGGTATCAATGAGAGTCACCCACATGACGTCACTATTACCAAAGAATCTCCTAATTATTCAAGGTAGATATTTATTATTCTTTAAGTTGTCTGAGAAAATTAATCTTTTGCAATCTTAATAATCAAGTACGCTTGGCTTAATGCCGCAGCTATTCCTGGTCCAGTCTCAGAAAAGTCAACAATAACCTCTTCATTGTTTTTATAGATACGTTCAATTGTTATTTCACTGCAGCAATAACTAAACCACTTGCCAATAACGATTATTAAATTATTGTTACTAAAGTCAAAATCTAAATCTTCTAACTCTTGTGTTAAATTAGAACTCGCATTTTCTATCACTGGGATAAAATTGTTCAATTCAACTTGATTTTCAAGTACTACATATTGCTCTTGAATTTCTTCTGGTCCTGAGTAGCTCATATGGCCTTCCATTATTTCTTCAAAAGAAAGGGAATCAGCTTCTATTTCCTTATTAGGACTGCAAGAAATTATCGCAATAGTTATGATAAGAATATAGACTAATTTTTTCATATTCAATTACTTGATTAAGTGTTTAGCTTTGATTTGTGAGACTATTTCTCAAAAGTTACAAATCTGACTGGGTTTGGATTTTCAGGTATACTGACATAGAAAATATTTGTAATCTCAAATTTTGAATTGCTTATAAGGTTGATTTCTAGTTCCCATGATTGAGATGCGTCCTCAGTAGAATCGAGAATTATTGTATTATTATTTGATTCATAATTAAATTCTTGATCCGTTCCATTCCTAGTTTTTAAGATTAATGAATTGTTATTGATGAAATTTATTTGGTGATTTCCAGAAAAAGGTATTGATTCTGTATATATGCCTGATAAAATTTGGTTATTAGTATTATCATCATCGTTATTACAAGAACATAAAATAACAAACAATATTAATGAAAGGTATATTCTGTGTAATGAATTTTTCATAAACTGCTTTATTACAAGATGTTGTTTTAACTAAAAGGTTGCGTTAAGAAGGGAAATTTCCTATTTATAATTTAGCCTAATAGTGGTTTCGATTAGTATAGCATATATAAGAATCAATAAAATTATTTATTTGATTTTCAACAAATGTTCAATAATTATATCTGCCGCTTTTTGGCTTCCTTTAAGTGATGGATGAAATCCATCTGGGCCATAGTAATCAAAATCCATGATGCAACGAAGTCATAGTTGAGGTGTAATTCGTCTGCTTTACCTTTTCCTATTACGATGGTGGTTCCTTCTTTTTCTTTGAACTCACAAAGCGTATCTTTTCGAGGAATTTTAGTAAGGTCTTTAACACTACAAAATACATAATCCCCTTCGTTAAGTATAGGTTTCATCCCTTTTATTAACATAGATAAGTTGGTTTCTCCTGTCATTTTTTTAATCTGTTTCGTTCTAAAACAGTTTTATTCTCTATTTTTTAAAAATTCTGAACCAAAAAATAGTATTGATAGACTAATCAAAATACAAGGGAATAACCCAGTCTTGAAACCAGTTGGAAATCCGTGGTTTATCCATATTAAAGCAAAATAATAAATGTATCCAAAACCAAATTTTAACATTCGTTCTATCCCAGTCATTTTTTTTGTAAATAACACTATGAAAAATGGTATGAGGAAACTTAATAATATGCCACCGAATAAACTATTCATATTTGCACCCGAATCCAGCGTTAAAAACCCAATTATTCCTATTAGAATTAAGTTGAGTAGTATAAGAAAAAAACCGTTTATGATTTTAGTTCCAAAATTATTTTTCTTCTGAGAATTTGCTTTAGATAGTAATTCTGTTATGTCAATTTGCAAAACATCACATATAAGACTAAGTGTTTTCCCACGAGGTACATTTTCGCTATTTTCTATTCGCTGTATTGTCCTTAAATTTATTTGGGATTGTTCAGCTAATTCTTCTTGAGTTAGGCCTTTTATTTTACGAGCTTCGCTTATTTTTTTTGCGATTAAATTCATTTGTTTTACCAATTTAAATACTGCTCTAAAATAATTATTTAGCTGAAAAAAATAATGACTTAGGATTGACTTTTAAACGACATTTTAGGTTGTCTTATATTGTCGTAAGTTTTTGGGTTTAAAGCTGCTTTTTCCAACCAGTAACTTCTAAAATTTTATGAAAAATGTCATTGTTCTGATAAACACCTATAAACTCTTCGGCCCCAGGTCCATAAGCAAAAACGGGAATTAAAGTTGCAGAATGGCCTCCAGTGGAGAAGGTTCCAGTAATTTCAGCATAATCGCTGTATTCTTTTCCTTCTGAATTCTTTTTTGTTGTGGAAGCTAAAGTAAACCCACCAGTTTCGTGGTCCGCAGTTACAATAACTAGGGTGTTGCCATCTCTCTCGGCAAAATCTAGAGCCTTACCGATAGTATTATCAAAATCAATTAATTCAGAAACAAGATAATCGCTATCATTGGCATGTCCGCCCCAATCTATTTGAGACCCTTCTACCATTAAGAAGAAATTTGAATTGTCTTTATTTAAAAATTGAATACCAAGTTCGGTAGCTCTCGGTAAGTAGTCACCACGTCCTTTTGCAGTTGGAGGCATGTGATTATAGCCAAATAAATAACCAGCTTTGGAATATGATTTTATACTATTAAAATCTCCTAATTTGGTAGTGTCAATAAGAAATTCTTTAGCTTTTAAATCTTTAAATAAATCTATTCCATCTTTACGTTTATTGAAAAATTTAGTGCCGCCTCCAGCAAAAAAATCGATGTCAGAAACCGTCATGTCAGCTGCAATTTCTTCATATAGCCCTCTGTTCAGCACATGCGCATAAAAACTTGCAGGTGTAGCATGGACTATTGATGAGGTGGAAATAACTCCGGTTTTAATGTTTTTGGGCGATACGATTTCGACTATTGTTGCTACTTCTGTAGAGTCATCTGCAACTCCAATAGCACCGTTATATGTTTTTACACCGCTCGCAAAAGCTGTTGCTCCAGCAGCTGAATCTGTAATGTCTTCTCTTGAAGAGGATGTATTGATTAATCCTATATGCTTAAATCTGGCATAGTTTGGGATAGCTTCTTTAAAATAAAATGCTGAAGATATTTGCGTTAACCCAGTACCATCACCTATTAGAAGTATAACATTTTTTGGTGTTTTAAGTTTTTTAGAAACCTCACTTTTTTCAGGTGTTTGGATATTTGTTGTTTTACAGGAAAATAAAACAATTATTAAAGAACTTAAAACTAATTTAGTAAGTCTCATAGGTTTAATTTTATTGGTAACTTAAGTGTTATTAAATAAGCATTCTAAGGTACTTAATTAAATTAAAATTAAAAGAAGTATCACTATCGAAATAATTAAATTTTAAAGTTTATCTTCTTTATTATAGTTCTTCGGTATAAATCTGCCCTCGGTGGGGTTTTAAGGCATCTCTTACGGGAGGCATTTTATCTTCATCTATAACCATAAAGGCAATAGAATGCATTTCATTAAGTATTTCTAAACCCGTAAAAGCATCATCTACTTTCTCAATTCTTATATAGTCTTCAAGATGTACGTTATGGTGCTCCGCAATCTTTTTAGCAGCAGGACCTCGAAAGTCCCATATTAATTTTAGTTTACGCATTTGCAACAGAATCACCGTTTTCTACAAAGGCTTTAAAATCTTGTAAATATGTCATGGATTGCTTTTTAAAAGCACTGGGCATTAAGAAACCCATCATCTTCATCATGAATCCTGAAAAATGAAACTCCACATCAGAGCGCCATTTGGTTTTACCATCTGGGAGTTCTTCAAAATAATTTCGTTGGATGTTATGCACACCTTTAGTATCATAATTTGCATGAAATTCGCGAGGAAAATCGTTTTTGGTAATAGTTTCAATAAGTTCCATTTTGCGCTTTCCCAATAGGTATTTCAGTTTCATTTTCGCACCAATTTTTCCTGGGATACCTTCTAAATGTTCCACAGAAACCAATCCTCGTTGCCAATGTTTCATATTGTCTGGATTGTCCAATTTTTTAATGACGTCTTCTCTAGGGATATCGAGGGTAATTTCCGTTGAGTACTTCATAATTAATACAGTATTAGTTTTAGTTGCTTAAAGATACTTTAGTTTAAATAAAAATAAAAACTAAGTCTATTAAATTATTGATAACATAAGCTGTTGTAATTATTATTACTCATACTAGATGTTTAGCAATGACGTTTATAGTCTGAGCTTGCTCATTAGCCTAATTATATTAAATTTGCTCTTGTTATAAAAGATTGTA
Organism: uncultured Flavobacteriaceae bacterium; assembly: GCA_937923735.1. Lineage (GTDB taxonomy): Bacteria > Bacteroidota > Bacteroidia > Flavobacteriales > Flavobacteriaceae > JABABD01. The sequence continues at coordinate 4,313 of CALDUJ010000071.1, forward strand.
CTACATCATGAAAAATTTAACACGTATACTCCTTCTGGCGCTATTTTATTGCAGCGCTATTATGGCTCAAACATCTGAGGATGATGTGCTTTTTACAGTTGATGAGACCCCAGTTTTTGTCAATGAATTTAAAAGAGTTTACAACAAGAATCTTGACCTAGTAAAAGACGAATCGCAGAAAGACGTGGATACCTACCTTAAACTTTTTATTAACTACAAATTAAAGTTAAAGGAGGCAAGAGCTTTAGGTCTGCATGAAAAGCCTAAGTATAAAAAAGAATTTGCCAATTACAGAAAACAACTTGCGAAAAATTATTTAACAGATGCTGATGTAACGGAATCCCTAATAAAAGAAGCTTACGACAGGACGGCACACGAAATAAGAGCAAGTCATATATTAATTATGGTGCCTGAAAATGCACCAGTCGAAGATACTTTAAAAGCCTATAATAAATTGCTTGATGCCAAAAATCAACTTGCAAATGGTAAAGCGTTTGAAGAGGTGGCTAAGCAGTTCTCTCAAGACCCTTCAGCTTCTCAAAACGGAGGCGACTTAGGCTATTTTGGAGGCTTCAGGATGGTTTACGATTTTGAAAACGCGGCATTCAACACCAAAATAGGCGAAGTGTCTGAACCCTTTAGAACACGTTTTGGTTACCATATTGTTAAGGTGATAGATAAACGCAAATCCTTAGGTCAATTAACCGTAGCACATATTATGGTTTCTAACAAGAAGCGTAATGATTCTCTTCAGCAGAAACCTGAAGATAGAATTAATGATATTTATAAAAAGTTGCAACAAGGTGAGGATTTCGAATCTCTAGCTAAGCAGTTTTCGGAAGATAAGGCGTCTGCTAAAAAAGGAGGTCTATTAAATAAATTTGGCAAAGGACAGTTGAGTTCAAATCAATTTGAGGAAGCTGCTTTCAGCCTCAAAGAAAAAGGTGACATTTCCGAACCGATTAAATCGGATTTTGGCTGGCATATCATTAAACTCATAGAAAAACACCCGGTTTCTTCTTTTGAAGAGATGAAGAAAGAACTCGAATCCAAAATAAGAAGAGGTGCACGGTCGAAACTCATTACCACGGCATTTACCAATAAGCTAAAAAAGAAATATAATCTAAAAACAAATAACGAGGCCATTAGTTATTTTGCTAGTATCCTAAACGAAGATTTTTATAAGCGCTCATGGAAAGTGCCTGAAACACTTACTAAAGAAGAATCATTGGTGACTATTGGCAATAAGACCATTACTTATAACGACTTCGGAACGTATCTTTTAACAGCACAGAGAAGAAACCGAGGCAATAAACCTTTTACCACGATTGTTAGAGATGCTTACGAAGAGTTTGTTGCTAAGGAAGTTTTAAGCTATTACGAAGATAATTTAGAAATTGAGAATGATGACTTTAGACTGATTGTTGAAGAATATCGTGATGGATTGCTTTTGTTCGACCTTATGGAATCTGAAGTCTGGGATGCAGCAAGAAAAGATTCGTTAGGTTTGGAGGCGTATTTCAACAAGAATGCCAATCATTATAAGTGGAACAAAAGAACTTTCGCGACTGTAGCGTCTTCGTCAAATAAGTCAACAATAAAGAAAGTGCGTAAGTACCTTTATAAAGGTTGGAGTCAAGAGAAGATAAATAAAAGTATCAATAAAAACGGCAAGCTAAATGTGATTTTCACCAAAGATACAATGGATGCCAGCCACCAAGCATTACCTAAGAAATACAAGTTTAAAAAAGGCATTTCTGATATCTTTAAGCATAATAAAAGCTATGTGGTTGTTCAAACGGATGCTATCATAGATAGTAGCCTAAAAACTTTTGAAGATTCTAGAGGAAAAGTCATGAGCGATTACCAAGCTTTTATCGAAGAAAACTGGATAAAAACACTCAGAAAAAAATATAAAGTAACTATTAATAATGAATCTCTTAGAGAGGTCAAAAAAGAAATAACTAACTAACTAATTGAATCGATTAACCGCCATATTCGTATTTGTTTTTATGCTTTTAATCACTTCCTGCGATTTATTTAGTGAGAAGGATGACAGAACCCCAATCGCAAGAGTAAACGAGGAGTTTTTGTATGCTGATGATATTGAAGATGTTTTGTCCGAAGGTATATCCAAAAGCGATAGCAGCATATTAATTAATAACTATATTAATCGCTGGGCAACACAGCAATTGCTGATTGATGGTGCAGCCATTAACCTAAATCAGGATAAGCAAAAGGAATTTAATAGACTGGTTAATCAGTATCGAAAAGACCTTATTTCCAAAGCCTATTTGGAAGCATTGGTTAAGCAAAATATTGATACCGTAGTACCAGCTGAAGAAACACAAAAGTTCTACGAAGCCAATCAAGAGAATTTTAGGTTAAATGAAGAGCTTATCCAGTTTAGGTACATTCATGTTGACGAAAACATATCTGATCTAAAGGAGATTACAAGTAAGTTTAAAAACTTCGATGAAGAAGATAAGCAGGTTTTAGATTCTATCTCGATTCAATTCAGAAGCTATTCTTTAAATGATTCCATTTGGGTTAAGGTAAATCAGGTCATCAATAAAATACCAGCAGTCACGATTCAAAATAAAAATCAACTGTTAAAAAAATCTAATTTTGTACAGTTAAAGGATTCATTAGGATTATATTTGATGCAGATTGAGGACGTGCTTCTTCGTAATGAAATAGCACCATTGGAATACATAAAACCCACGATAAACCAAATCGTTATCAATAAACGAAAGTTAGAATTGGTAAAACAATTAGAAAAAGACATTACAAAAGATGCTATTGAAAACAAGAAATTTGAAATATACAACTAAGATGAAATCACTGATATTAGGAATCTTGGTATTGTTTGGTATAAATGCCATGAATGCACAAGAAGTGATTGATGATACTCCTGCACAGGATACGACTGAAGTGGCATTGGTAGATACAGCAAAAAACCCATTTAAGCCAATTAAAATTGATGGTGTAGCTGCGGTTGTTGGAGATTTTGTAGTATTGGATTCCGATATCGATAAGGAATATGCTCAACTCGAAGCTAGTGGAGTTTCTACAGCAGGAATTCCGAGATGTCAACTTTTCGGAAAACTATTAGAAGATAAACTATATGTGCATCATGCAATACAGGATAGTATTGAAGTGTCTGATATACAAATACGTTCTCGTATAGATCAGCAGATAGAAGCTTTCTTACAACAGACTAATGGAGATATGGACAAGCTTTTGAGGTTGTATAATAAAGAAGATGAAAAGAGCTTGAAAGATGAAATGTTCGAGATTAATAAGAATGGTACACTCGCACAGATGATGCAAGCCAAGATTGTTGAAGAAATTGAAATAACACCCGAAGAAGTGCGTCAGTTCTTTAATTCCATTCCAAAGGATTCGCTTCCTGTTTTCGGTACAGAGCTTAAAGTAGCTCAAATTGTCATCGAGCCTAAAGTTTCTGAAAAAGCTAAGCAAGATGCCATAGATAACCTGAAACAAATCCGTGAGGATATATTAAACGGGTCAAGTTTTGCAACCAAAGTTATCTTGAATTCGGATGATGAGGCATCTAAACCTAATGGTGGAAAATATACACTTAACAGAAAACGACCTCAAATGGTTAAGGAATTTAGAGATGTTGCTTTTTCGTTGCAAGAAGGGGAGATATCACAGCCTTTTGAAACAGAGTTTGGCTACCACATTATACGATTAGACGAAATTAAAGGACAAGAGTACGTTGTAAGACACATACTTATTATTCCTGAAGTTACTGATCAAGACATAAATGAAGCCAAAGAAAAAATAACAAAGGTTAGAGATGCTATTGTTGATGGGTCACTAACTTTTGCTGAAGCGGCAAAAGAATCGAGTGATGAAAAGGAAACTAAGTTTGATGGGGGTCAGTTAATTAACCCAGAAACTCAGGATTATAACTTTGAACTGACAAAAATGGATCCAGAATTATATGGACATATTGAAAAGCTTAAGGATAAAGAAGTTACTCAGCCAATAGCAGAAAGAGGTCGTACAGGAGATATAAAATTCAAGATTCTTACCGTTACTGATAGGTTAGACCAGCATACCGCTGACTATGCTAGAGATTATATTAAAATCAAGCAATTAGCAGAAAACAATAAAAGCTTTAATGCTATTGGTAAATGGCAGGATGAAAAGATAATGGATACCTACATCAAAATCAATAGCGAGCACAGAAAATGTACATTCACTAGTAACTGGTTAAAACAATAATTGCATGTCTGACGTTGCTGCTGTAAAACAACTGGTCACAAAATACCAATCGCTCCAAAAAGAAATTGCCAAAGTAATTGTCGGCCAGGATGAGGTTGTTAATCAGATACTGATTTCTATTTTTTCGGGAGGGCACTCGCTTCTTATCGGTGTTCCAGGGCTAGCAAAAACATTAATGGTTAATACCATTGCACAGGCCTTAGGATTGAATTTTAAGCGTATACAATTTACGCCTGACCTTATGCCAAGTGATATATTAGGGAGTGAGATTTTGGATGAAAGTAGAAACTTTAAATTCATAAAAGGACCAATATTCGCCAATATCATCCTTGCAGATGAGATTAACAGAACACCGCCTAAAACACAAGCAGCTTTATTAGAAGCTATGCAGGAACGTTCGGTTACTGTAGCTGGCCATCATTATAAATTAGACTTGCCTTATTTTGTTTTAGCTACTCAAAACCCAATCGAGCAGGAGGGAACCTATCCGTTACCAGAAGCACAGTTGGATCGTTTTATGTTTGCTATTAATTTAGACTACCCTAGTTTTCAGGAAGAAGTAGATGTCGTTAAAGCTACGACTACAGATAAGACAGTTAATGTTAATGCGTTGTTTAATGCGCAGGAAATAATAGATTTTCAGAATTTAATCCGTCGTATTCCAATAGCGGACAATGTGATTGAATATGCT
>CALDUJ010000072.1 GCA_937923735.1 uncultured Flavobacteriaceae bacterium
CGCTGGCATCTTTGCAAAATTGGAGAACGCTCCAGCAATAGAACTCATCGTATCTATTTGAGTAATTAAAGTCTTCGTGTACTCATCAACCTTATCGTGAATTTTTGGGTCTTCTGGATCAAACTTACGCTGAAAACTTTGTACACTCAATCGCATTGGTGTTAATGGGTTTTTAATTTCATGCGCTACTTGTTTTGCCATCTCTCTCCATGCTTGTTCGCGCTCACTTTGTGCTAATTTTACAGCACTATCTTCCAACTGATCAATCATTGCGTTATAAGAGTTAACTAGCGTGCTAATCTCTTCGCTCGTACTTTCTATTTCTATTTTCTCATTGCGTTTCTCTAACCTCGTTGCAGTAATCTTATCGCTTATAGTCTTTAGAGATCTCGTAATGTATTTTGATAATAAGAATGCCAGCCCAATAGCTATTAGAAACATAAAAAAGTAGGCGCTTCCTAGTCGTTTAAGAAATTCAATAAGTTCGCCTGTGAAGAAATCATCATCTTCTAAATACGGTAAGTTTAGAATAGCTATTCGTTTAAATTTACTGTTATCTATATAAGTGTAAGAAGATTGGTAGGTTTTTCCATCCTTTTCAGTTTTCTCAACGAAACGTCTATTTGATGTGTCAGACAAATTGTTTAGTACATCTGCATCCAAGCATTTTGTAATAGTATCAATAACGATATCTGCTTTAGAGGTTTTTAATAAATTACCATCTAAATCGTAGAGGTTTATTTGTAGGCTATGAATGTCTGCAATTTCATAGATTTTTTTTGCAAATATATAAGGAATGTTTTCTGTGTTTTCGTCAAAGCTAGTTTCTCGGAGCACAAAATTAATATGAGACTTAATTGCTGCTTCCTTACGAACTAGACGCTCTTCATGATAATCTCTTGCCTCCTCTTGATACTGATACACTGCGACCAAAGCAATCAGTATAGACGCCAATAACACCAAGAGTATCATGGAGATAAAAATGCGAACTCGTAAAGAAGGTCTGTTGAAATTCATTAATGCTTTTAACGTTGCATAAATATAGCAATTATTGTACCGAAGCGCTTTAACTAAGCATTTGGGTTTTTATCCCTAATACGTTTGTATAGTTTAATTCCCATCATTAACAGTATTGCTAAAAGAACCAATCCAACCAATCCGTATATCCAATTTTTAGCGTCTTTAAGTATTACCAAAAAGATAACTGCAAAAAGAATAAGTGTTGCTCCTTCATTCCAAATACGCATAAACTTCGTAGAGTATTTAACAACATCAGATTGCAATTGTTTGAAAATTTGATGGTTTTTAAAGTGATATATATATAGCACTAACACAAACCCTAGTTTAATTTGCATCCAAGGTGCATAGAATAAACCTGAATTTAGATACAACATCCAAAAGGCAAAAACACTTGCCAAAATCATAGATGGCCAAGTAATAATATACCATAGCCGCTTCGTCATTGATTTAAGTTGCTTACTAAGAATCTCCTTTTCTGGAGATGATTTTTCCGAAGCTTCTATATGATACATAAATAGTCTCGGAATATAGAATAACCCTGCAAACCATGTAATGATAAAAATGACATGCAGGGCTTTAATGTATAAGTAGTATTCCATTAATCTTCTTCTACAAACAAGTAATTAAGTTTTTTAGAATTAAAGGCCGCATTGAAGGCTTTAATTTCATCACTAACCAAAGTATTAAAGGCTGCTAATTGTGCGTTTATCTTCCCTGTGAGCTCATTCTTAACAGCAATATCTTGCTCCGTTGGTGGGAAATCTCCCATACTCACTAAAGAATTTAAATGCCCTAATTTGTTATTCAACCTAATTGGAAAGTTTAATGGGTCTTGCCCGCTTCGGTTCTTAGTTTGGTACAAGGCTTTCTCAATATCAGAGAACTTTTCTTTTAGGTCTTTCGCTTTTTCTAATAAATCCTTTAAAGCATCATTGCCTTCATATTGCTTTTCAAAAGCTGATAATTGCTTATTAATTTTTCTGATTTTCTTTATGGATTTGTGAGCATTGTCCATTGTCTTATTCACATCCATTATAAAATCAAACTGCTTTTGCATATCGGCTTGCGAGCTTTCCGATCTAGGATCTGCAACAATAGTAAACGGCTGCGAATAATCTTGTCCGTTAACGTTCAATACCACTTTATAATTCCCTGGAATCGCTTTTGGTCCATTAAGGCTGGCCCACCATAAAATCATGCCTGGCACTTTTTCTGCACCTTTGTAGGACATGCTCCAAATATATTTGTTAGCACCATTCTTTACTTCAAGTGTATTCTCTTTTTTGTTTTTTGTGCTAACCGATTTTATGGTATCTCCCTTTGCATCCATATAAGTAAGCTTCACCTCATCTTTGCCATTATAATTCTTCAAATTGAAGTATGTTATAACACCATTAGGATGATTTGTTCCTTCTGTTTTACTACCTGCTCTGCTTCCACCTCGCATACGATAGGTGTCCTTTGGTTTGAAGAGCACTACATTCTGATTTTTCATCGAATTATTCAATTGATGTAGCACTGATAAATCATCAATAATCCAAAGACTACGTCCTTGAGTAGCCACAATCAAGTTGTTATCTTTAATCGTTAAATCTGTTATTGGAACAATCGGCAGATTCAACTGAAATGGTTGCCAGTTTCTTCCATCGTTAAATGAGATATACATCCCTGTTTCGGTTCCAGCATACAATAAACCTTTTTGTTTTGGGTCTTCACGAACAACTCTGGTGAAATGTTCTGGATTAATACCATTTGTGATTTTCGTCCATGACTTTCCGTAATCTGTGGTTTTGTATAAATACGGAGCAAAATCGCCAGTCTTGTATTTTGTGCCAGCTATATAGCATGTCCCCGCATCAAAAGCACTTGGTTCAATACTGTTAATCATCATCCATTCCGGCATGCCTTTAGGTGTTACATTATCCCAAGATTGTCCACCATTTTGAGACACATGCACCAAACCATCATCACTACCAACCCACAACAAACCTTCTTTCAGAG
>CALDUJ010000073.1 GCA_937923735.1 uncultured Flavobacteriaceae bacterium
CTGATTAATGGTTTGTCCATCTCCAATCCCAATCAAATATTTTGGACGGTCGGCAGATAATACAACCAAAGGAATGTCGCTATAATAAGCCTCGGCTACTGCAGGATAATAATTGAGTAAAGCACTACCAGAAGTGCAAACTAAAGCAACTGGCTGTTTGATTTGCTGTGCAATACCTAAAGCAAAAAATGCTGCACAACGCTCATCTACTATGCTATAAGAGGTAAAAAATGAATCGTTTGTAAATCCTATTGTTAACGGAGCGCTTCGACTTCCTGGGGAAATGACAATATGTTTGATTCCTTTGGTTTTACAAAGCTGAATAACGGTTTGAGCAAGTGGAATCTTGGGTATATTCATCTACTACAAAAGTACGACTTAAAGTACTTTTTTCATAGTATTTGCTTTGTTGATAGTCTCCTCCCATTCACTATCAGGAATTGAATCTTTAGTAATTCCTCCACCTACATAAATATAAGCCTCTCCTTCAATTATTTGCATACACCTTAGATTCACAAAAAGATTAGTAACTGACTTTACAGAGTTATAAGCATTATTCTCGACATTGCGCCTGTTCCGGTTTCTAGAAGTGGTCTCCTTAACATTCAATTCACCAAGAAAACCTGTATAATAACCTCTCTTATAACCTTCGTTTTCTATAATGAATTGCTTAGCAGCTTCTCTAGGTAAACCGCAAATTGCAGGTGTAGGGTGAAGACTTTTTACAAGCCCCAACAGAGTACTCTGAGAATGCATTCTACCAGTTATTTTGGTTTTAAGATGAAGCAAGTTACCAGCTTTTGCCGTTTCTACTGGTACTACATGAATATCTTTAACTGAGGACTGTAGACTTTCTATTACAAAATCTGTAACCATCTGTTGTTCTTCTTTCTCTTTATCTCCCCAAACAACTTCAGTTGTACCTTTATAGCTTTGAGTCCCAGCTAAAGCCATCGTAGATAAGTTATTACCAACGATACCTAATAATGTTTCTGGAGTAGCTCCTAACCACAATCCCACTTTGGGATGATACCAAATATAAACAAAGGCAGAAGCATAACTCTGCAGCAATTTCTTAAAGATATTAATGGGATTGTCATTTTTTAAAGTAATCGCTTCTCTTCTCGATAATACTACTTTCTTTAATATCGTTGATGAAATGGCTGTGATTGCTTTTTTAACTAGGTCCAAATGTTTAGTACTTGCGACCAAATTAGTGACTTCATTATTTGAATTTAACTCACAATCCAAATAACTTCTTGACGCTTCAGATATTTCTATTTCTAAAGCTTTCGAACTATTTGTTGGAATTAATATAGCATCTTCAGTATCATCAAAAGGTGCAAAAACAAAACCGCTTTCGGAAAAGTCATTAGAGCAATGAAGTAAGTCATCAGATTGCAGAATTACTTTTACTTTAGACTGATTAGGCTTTTTATAAGCTACAAAAGGTAACTTATCGGAATACTGTTTTTCTAAATAATCAAAAAAAACTTCTGAAGTCATAAATTACTTCTTTCTAGGAAGTGAAATAGTTGACAGACGGCAAACTGATACTAAATTATCATCATCATCTGTAACCCTTATATCCAGTAACTGCGTTGTTCTTCCTTTATGCAAGAAACTAGCTTTGGCATAGACATAACCATCTCTAACACTTTTTAAATGATTAGCAGTAATTTCAATACCGCGGACAAATACTTCATCAATATTCATAAAAATATGAGACGCAAAACTTCCAACACTTTCTGCTAAAGCTGCTGTGGCACCACCATGGAGCACACCATCTGGTTGGTAAACTCTTGAATTTACAGGCATCCTGGCCGTTAATGTATCCTCTCCAAAATCTACTATTTCGATTTCTAAGGTTTCCATTAGGGTGTTCTTGCAAGCAGCATTAGCCTGTTGGAGCATTTCCTGTTTAGATAGTTGCATTTTAATAGGTATTTTCGTGTATCAAAAGTACAAATAATGAGCGCCACCGAAAAAGAAATATCATACCAAACAACCAATAGTTATTCTACATTAAATTTACTCACAGAAAAAACTAAGAACGTTTGGTTTATTTGTCATGGTATGGGCTATTTAAGTCGTTTCTTTTTAAAATATTTTAAAGAGTTAAATCCAGATGAAAACTATATCATAGCACCACAAGCTCAAAGTAAATACTATATACCACCAAAGTTTAAACATGTAGGCGCTAGCTGGTTGACTAAAGAGAATACTATAAAAGAAACTGAAAATGTACTCAACTTTTTTGATACTATTTGGGAAGCAGAGAAACCCTCAAATAATCTAAATATTATAGTTTTGGGTTATTCTCAAGGGGTTTCAGTCGCTATGCGATGGGTGGCAAAAAGAAAAATAAATTGTTCTCAATTAGTAATTTTGTCTGGTGGTATCCCAAAAGAACTAACCAAGCAGAGTTTTACGTTTATGAAGAATACCAAAGTATCGCATATTTATGGAACTAAAGATGAATATTTAGATAATAACCGTATTACCTATGAAACAGAACGCAGTAAAGAATTGTTTGGAAATCAAGTTACTGTAATTCCTTTTGATGGCCCACATCAAGTCAATATGGAACTCATTAATAAATTAGTGTAGACTATATTTAGAATTAGTTTGCTGCTACAGCATCTTCCAAAAGAACTATATTCTTTTCAACAACTAAGATATTATCCTTCTTCGTAGGTTTCAATATTCTAGAAGGGTCTCCTTTTTTTGCAATCCTTTTACGGCAAAGTTTACTAAGTAGTGGGTCCTCATGAAATAAAAATGGCTCTAGATTGTATTCTAACTTAGAAGGTGCCTTAATAGATGGGAAAAGCTGTTGTAATTGGTTATAACGTCTGTCGTTCCCGGGTACAAATGTATAGAATGTATAACGACCATTTGCATCTGTTTTAACCCAACCTCTGTGGTGAGGATATTTGATATTGTCCTTTTTTACTAAATCAAAATCGCCATCCTCATCAGCTTGTTCTATGTAAAGAATAACATCTTTAGCTGGAGTAACACCATCACTCTTATATATGGTTCCAGTTAATTTAAGTTTTTGCTCTTTGGACTGATAGTCAGGAATTGTATCAACAGAGCTCAAGTTTAATTCATCATAATCATAAATAGAATGAAGATTAGATTCGATATTGTCATCAGATAGACTAGCCAAATCTTGAGAATAAATTGAATAATTAAATGTAAAAATACAAATTAGTGTAGGTAGGTAGATAAAATTTTTCATTTGGGTTAAGCATTATTGTTGCAACGAAATTGCAGGAATAATATCTTACTTCACTAAAAATCTTATGAATGAACAAATTTTACGATAAAACGGATTCTTGTGTAAAATTTATCGATTAAAAGCAGTTGTTTTTTGTGATTATCATGAAAATAAATTTCTTCTTTTTTAATATTTAACTGCAAACAAAATAGAGATGAGTACTTTATGCATCAAAAAAACCAATCAAAAAGCCATACTAAAAAAACCTAAAACAAAGCTATTGTTGAATCAAAATCACTAAAGTTTTTCGTCGATAAAATTCGTATTTTATCTTAAAAAATAGTATTTTATCCAAGAATAATGCATTTCAAGGATAAAATATTTTTCAAAAAAAGACTAAATTATATTGGTTTTTTTAATAAAATGTATAGATTTGTTTTCCCTAAGTTTATCTAAAATGACAAAAATGAAACTAAAATCGACTCTATGTATTGCCATTTTTTTCTTAATGGTAAGTGTATGTCACGCTCAAAAAAGCAAGCCTCAAGTTAACATTATAAGTGGTAAAGTTAACATCAACAAATACCACAGTCATGACCAATTAAACAGTTTGTCTAAAGGAGAGTTATTGAAGCTATACAGCGAGAGAATTGAAGTTATAGTAAACATATTACCAAATATCGCATTTGCTACCAAACCTGGTACGACTATGACAACATTAGGCATTCCTGAAACCAAAGAGAACAAAAAAGCTTTAGAAGCGAGTAAAGATGCATCTGTCGAATATTTTGATAGTACTATAGAGTTTCAAAGAAAAATATTACCATACTCAGATACTCACGATTTAATTGCGGCTATCTTATTCTACGAGGATACGCTAAAATCTCTGCATACCTATAACGATTTTAAGAAGGATTAACTTCACAGCATAATTAAACCCCTATAAATTATTTTCCTCTTCATCAAATGATAAGGGATTAAATTCATTCATCTATCCTGAAATTTCCTCATGGTATTCCTTTAGCAATATTTCTGATTTTGGTATATGATAATCATCTCATTTTCAATATTCTGAATAAATTTCAAATCCTTATTACACTTATTGCTCGTCAAAATTCATTAAGTATGAGCAAAATATGGGATATTTGAAAGAATTTTCTTTCTCTAAAATTTTAAAACTTGTAGTTCGTCGATATTTTTTGCATTTAATGAGATGTTTGGCTAAGTTTAACCATTATATTTAGTACCCCAATATCTAAATAATCTACTATGAAAAAAACAGCTCTAACTGCAATTGTAGCTCTATTGGCATTTAGCAATACTTTTGCTCAACAAGAAAAAGGAATTATTGGTCATGATAACTGGTTAAGTTCCTGGACAGAATTTAAACCCAACAAGATTGATTATGGCAAGCCTACCCAAATACTGAGCAATAATATTTCTCAGGACACTAAACTTTATAAAAAAGAAATCTATCTGTTACTTGGCGATGTTTTTGTTATAGATAGCACAACGCTTACAATTGAGCCTGGGACAGTAATCATTGGAGACTTCAAGACAAAGGGATCTCTGACAATTAGCAATGGTTCCAAAATTGTAGCTGAAGGCACTCAAACAGATCCAATAATATTTACATCTAGCAGAAGTATGAAAAAACCAGGTGACTGGGGAGGTCTTTTTATTCTCGGCGATGCGCCAACAAATAAATTTGGTGTAGAGGCAGCCATAGATTATGGTTTACGCCCATCTTCGGCAAAGACTTTAAGTTATGGCGGTAATAATCCTGATAGTAATTCTGGTATTTTAAAGTATGTAAGAATTGAATTTGCAGGAAAGCGAACAAAAAACTTTGGATATTTTAATGCCCTAACTTTAGCTGGTGTAGGAGAAGAAACCCAAATAAAAAATATCATGGTTAGCTACTGTGAGGGAAATTCTTTTAGTGTTTCTGGTGGTAAAACAATTCTAAACAAGCTAGTGTCCTATAAGTCAAATGGTAACGACTACAGATTTAATGATGGAACTCAATCTTGGATTTCAAATTCGTTAGCAGTAAGGTCACCTTATGCTTCAGGTGTGGAAGTATCAAGAAGTTTATACATAACTGATTACGATATAAAAAACGATACCGATTTTTCTAAAGAACAAACCTATGTGGAAGCTCAAAACTTAACACTACTAAATCTAAGTGATGACTTAAAGAACGACATCGAAATTGGACTGGTTAATGAAGCAATTTACATTGGTCCAGATGTAACATTCTCAATCGATAAGAGTGTAATTTCTGGTTTTAATCCAGCTGTAATTCTTGATAACAAAATTTATATCAACGAAAAAAACCTGAGCAATTTAAAATTTACAAGCACTTATTTTAATAATTGTAAAGGGAATATTTTTAGAAAAGAACATACCAATAACGATGATTTAGAGAACTGGTATGGCAATAGAGCATTTGATAACGTTTATTCTAAAGGTCCAGATTCTGAAACCTTTATCAACGCTACGCATGGCTCACGTCCAGACTTTAGATTAAGAATCAACAGAATTGTAGCTTCTAATAACCCGATAAACGGTGAAGAATAAAAACAATGGAAACTACTAAGCAGTGATATAAAACATCATTGCTTAAAAAAATAGACTGCTTATAAGACAAAAAAATACGCCCCAAACGTAATGTGTAACCTCAAAATTTCAGATAAATTAGTTTTTATACTTTGTATTTCTCTGCTCTTTAATGCAGTAAAACTAAATTCCCAAATCGTTATTGGCACTCCTAGTCTGGCGTATAGTCAAGCATGTGCGAGTGATACATTTAATACTTTTGAAGCCTCTTTTGTCTTTTCTCCAGAGGGAGAATTAAATGCTTCAAATCAGTTTACTATTGAAATGTCTGATGCTGACGGTGATTTTTCCAACCCTACAATAATATATACAAGTAATCCAGGAGCAGTAATTTCTTCACCAGCTACATTAAGTTTTTCTATTCCAAACACCACAGCTGGAGAGAATTATAAAATAAGAATAAAAAGTAGTGCCCCTGCTGCATCTAGTTCCGCTTCGGCTTCCTTTGCAGCATACTACAAAGCACAAGATTCTCCTTTTACAATTAACAACTTAGTATCAACAGGTGCTTTTTGTTCAGGAGGAAGCTATCTATTAACGATTGATAACCCAGGGAACGGAAATAATGATTCGCCACTAAACTATCCTTCCCTAACATTTAATTGGTTTAAAGAAACTGGACCGACAACGTCAGTATTCATTGAGCAAGCTCCAACCTTAAACGTTACTGAAGAAGGTACTTATTTCGTAGAGACTAATTATGGAACCTGTACATCGGATTCTTTTTCAAATCGAGTTACAATAACTGAAGTAGTATCAGGAGAATCCGATGCTGGAATCTCATCAAGCTTAGGTAATCCTTTTTGCCCAGGCAATGGGTCAACGACTTTAACTACAATTTCAGGGAACAGCTATCAATGGTTTAAAGATGGAAATATTATTGAAGGTGCAACAAATCAAATGTTTGAAACCAATGAATCTGGAACTTACGCAGTACAAGTAGATTTAGGAGACTGCATGGCGGATGGTGAAATAGAGCTTGAAAGCGAGTTGTTTGAGGCTTCAATTAATGTTCCAGAAGTAAACACTATTGACGAAGGAGAAACACTTTCGGTAGTATTGACAAATACTG
>CALDUJ010000074.1 GCA_937923735.1 uncultured Flavobacteriaceae bacterium
CGGCAGGGACAAATTTCTGGAGAGACGTTAAGGTATATAACAATTATGCTTTTATTGTTGCGGATAATGTAGGATCTCATGGAATGCAAGTTTTTGATTTAACAAGACTAAGAAACGTTCCAAACCCTCCAGAAACTTTCGTGCCAGATACTGTTTATAACGGCGTTACTAGTTGTCATAATATTGTTATAAATGAGAGCGAAGCTGTTGCCTACTTGGTTGGTTGTGATTTATTTGGTGGAGGTCCAGTTTTTGTAGACATATCTAACCCAATGAATCCTGTTGGTTTAGGTGGGTATTCAAACAGAGGTTATACACATGATGCGCAGGTAGTAACTTATAATGGCCCTGATGCTGATTATGTAGGTAAGGAGATATTTATAGGCAGTAATGGTGTTTCTAATCCAACTGGCGTGGACAAAGTTGTGATACTAGATGTTACCGATAAATCTAATGTGGTATTTATAACTGATTTCGAATACCCACAGGCTGGCTATACTCATCAAGGCTGGTTCACGGATGATCAAAGATATTTTATTCTTGGAGATGAAACTGATGAACAGTCTAATGGTTTTAATACTAAGACATTGGTTTTTGATTTTACTGATTTAGATAATCCGTCATTGTCTTCTACTTACTTTGGACCAACAGGAGCAATAGATCATAATGGATATGTAAAAGGAAACGAATATTTCTTATCTAACTATACTGCAGGTATGCGAGTTTTGGATATTACTAACATCGCTGCATCATCTAATTCGATGACTGAGACAGGTTATTTTGACACCTATCCTGAGAGTAATAGTGCCAGTTTTAACGGTGCTTGGAGTGTATATCCTTATTTTGAAAGCGGTAATATTGTTATAAGCGATATTGAAAGAGGTTTGTTTGTTGTAAGACGAAGTCAATAAATAGTCCTTGCCCATGAAGACAGCCTACAAATTTACAATCTCTTTAGCCTTATTGCTTCTATTAGGATGTTCTTCTAAGGATGATGGAAATAATTCTAGTTTTCAAAGTGAAATAGATACTATAATAACTTTAGGTGGTACAAAAAATGAATCTGCCCAATCTATTGTTAAAACAAATGACGGTGGTTATGTTATACTTGGTCATGCTCAAAGCAACGATGGAGACTTAAGTGATAAGCAAAATGAAAGCTACGATTATTGGGTTTTAAAATATGATTCAGAAAATATTTTACAATGGTCTAAAACCTATGGAGGCAGTGATGATGATAGAGGTAGGAGCATTATCCAGACTACGGATGGCGGTTATGCTATTATTGGGTCTAGTGCAAGTTCCGATGCCGACGTTACTGAAAATGCAGGTTCTCAGGATTATTGGATAGCGAAACTAAATCCTTCCGGAGATTTAACATGGCAGAAGTCCTTCGGATTCTCAGGAGCAGATAGTGGATTAGCAGTTATTCAAACTAATGACAATGGTTATCTAATTTCAGGGGTTCTGGATGTTACTGCCTCTGATGGAGAAGGAAATACACGTAATGTAAATACTAGACATGCAGGAGGAGATTACTGGGCAATAAAGCTAGATGCCTCTGGGACCCTGGAATGGAGTAAATATTTTGGAGGTTCATTTACCGATACGCCATATGATGTTATTCAAACAAATAATGGGTTTTTATTGGTAGGGTCTTCGGATAGTCAGGATGTAGATATTTCAGGGAATAAAGGGCAATATGATTTTTGGATAATCAATATTTCAGATACCGGAGAATTAATTTGGGAGAAAAATTATGGGGGCTCAGAAATAGATGAAGCTTGGTCGATTACTGATTCAGGAGATGGGAATTATGTGATTGCTGGAGATACTAGAAGTAATAATCAAGATGTTTCAGAAAATAATGGAGGTGCAGATGTATGGATTATAAAGATAAATCCTTCTGGTGATTTGTTTTGGGAGAAAACAATAGGAGGGACTAGTTTTGATGTCGGTCGGGCAATCAAAAAAACACAAGACAATGGTTTTCTTATTTCTGGTAGTTCCAGAAGCGCTGATGGAGATATGACTAATAATCAAGGGCAAAATGATGCTTTAATCTTAAAAATTGATAGCAATGGCAACTTGAAATGGCAAAAAACTATTGGTGGTTCGGATATCGATTTTGCTAATGATGTTATTGAGTTGAATTTCGGAACAGTTATCGCCGTTGGAGAGACAAGTAGCAATGATGGAGACATCACAACCAATAAAGGGTTTACAGACTTGTTGCTCATAAAATTGAAATGAAAATGAAGAAGATATGTTTTGTGCTTAGTGTATTTTTTGTGCTTTCATCGTGCGGAAATGACGATGATAATAGTTTGCAAGAAGCTGATGTTACTTTTAGTTTTAACCATAATTGGGATGGGACAGAAGTAACTTCTTTAGATTTTAATACAATTCAATATACTAATGCCAATGGTGAAGAATTGAGTATTGAGAGATTACGTTATCTTGTTTCGAGGGTAATGCTAACAAATGCTTCAAATCAGGAATACATACTAAGCGATTATAACTTGATTGATGTAGGTACAGAAGTGGGGCTTACATTTACAGGGGAAACAGAAATTCCAACAGGTGCATATACCATGTCGTTTATTTTCGGATTTAATAACCAAGACAATATTGACGGTGCTTATCTTGACCTTAATTCGACTTCATTTAATGTGCCAATGATGCTAGGTGGTGGCTACCATTATATGCAATTTGATGGTAAATACATTAATACTTCTGCTACAGAAACTGGTTTTAACTATCATGTTATTAGAGCAGTTGATAATCCTGGAACTAACCCTATATTTCCTCAAGACACTTTTTTTGAAGTTGATTTAGGAACGATTAACATATCAAACGATGTTTCAATAGAAGTTGAAATGAATATCGCAGAATGGTTCAGAAGCCCGCATATATGGAATCTAAATGATTTGGATACAGTTTTAATGCCTAATTCTTCAGCTCAAATCATGATGTACGACAATGGACAATCTGTTTTTAGTTTGGGAACCATAACACAATAGAATGAAGTGTTTAAAGTTGTTATTTGTAACTATTATTGTTTGTACGGCTTGTACAAATGAAAGCGTACAACGATATCAACCTACGCCACTACAATTAGATATCCCTCCTTTATTCGAGCAAAATATCTTAGCTCCCATAATTCCTTCGGATAATCCTATGACGGTTGAGGGTGTGGCACTTGGCAAAAAATTATTTTTCGACCCAATGCTTTCGGGAGATAGTACGCAATCATGTGCGAGCTGTCATGCACCCCAAAATGCATTTACAGATGACACGCGTTTTAGCGACGGTATCGATGGTAACTTTGGAAACAGAAATTCTATGCCATTATTTAATCTCGCATGGAATTATGATGAACGTTTTACATGGGACGGACGTGAATTAAGCTTAGAGAGGCAAGCATTTGAACCTGTTTCAAACCCTATTGAAATGCATAGTAATTGGCAAGAGGTTACAGCTGAATTACAAAATGATTCTGAATACCCAGAATTGTTCGATTTAGCTTTTGGGACAAGCACAATTGATTCAACACTAGTTACAAAGGCTCTCGCACAATTTGAGCGCACGCTTATTTCTGGTAACTCAAAATTCGATAGACATTTACTCGGTCAAGAAACTTTAACTCCAGAAGAGCTAAATGGTTTCGATGTTTTTATGGATGAAGCTCGAGGCGATTGTTTTCATTGCCACGGAAATGCTAATAATCCTCTTTGGACGGATAATATTTTTCATAACAATGGATTGGATGCAACATTTACAGATTTAGGATTGGGAGCAGTAACCGGAGACCCAACTGATAATGGGAAATTTCGATCTCCCTCTTTACGAAATCTAGTATATACTGCACCTTATATGCACGATGGTCGATTCGCTACCTTGGATGAAGTCATTAATCATTACAGTGAAGGCTTACAGGCATCACCTACTATTGATCCTTTAATGAAAAAAGTAGATCAAGGTGGAGTCCAGCTCTCAGAGCAAGATAAAGTAGACCTTAAAGCTTTTCTTCTATCTCTTACGGATGATGCGTTTGTAACGAATCCAGACTT
Source organism: uncultured Flavobacteriaceae bacterium (assembly GCA_937923735.1). Classification (GTDB taxonomy): domain Bacteria; phylum Bacteroidota; class Bacteroidia; order Flavobacteriales; family Flavobacteriaceae; genus JABABD01. The sequence goes on from CALDUJ010000074.1 coordinate 4,074, forward strand.
CCAAAATCAATAAGATTTTCTTATTTCAACATTTGCTAATATAATGTTAGGTTCTATGGTAAAAAGGGACTTATATCGTATATTTGCCACCTATTTAGAACAAATCTGAATAATTATGATTAAAGTTTCTGATACAGCTAAGAAAAAGGTTGTCGAGCTAATGACAGACGATGGGTTTGATGCAACTCAACACTACATCAGAGTTGGTGTAAAAAGTGGTGGTTGTTCAGGATTGTCTTATGACCTGAAGTTCGATAAATCTCAAGATGAAGGAGATAAAGTTTTTGAAGATAATGGCGTTAAAATCATCGTTGATAAAAAGAGCTTTTTGTACTTAATTGGTACTACATTAGAATATTCAGGAGGACTTAACGGAACGGGATTTGTTTTTAATAATCCTAATGCTAACAGAACTTGTGGCTGTGGTGAGAGTTTTTCACTTTAATATTATTGAAGCATAAACGAAGATGAGTAAATACACTGAGGACGATTTAAGAGAAGAACTAAAAACCAAAGAATACGAATATGGTTTTTATACAGATATCGATTCTGAAACATTTCCTAATGGATTGAATGAAGACATCGTTCGTGCCATCTCTAAGAAAAAAGAAGAGCCACAATGGATGACGGATTGGAGATTGGAAGCGTTTCGTGTTTGGCAAGAAATGGAGGAGCCCGAGTGGGCAAATGTGCATTATAAGAAACCAGACTTTCAAGGTATTTCATACTACTCTGCACCTAATAGCAAACCAAAATACGATAGTATTGATGAGGTAGACCCAGAACTCTTAGCAACTTTTGAGAAGCTAGGAATTTCTCTAGATGAGCAAAAGAAATTAGCAGGTGTTGCTATGGATGTAGTAGTAGATTCAGTTTCGGTTGCAACAACGTTTAAAAAGACCTTAGGCGAAAAAGGAATTATCTTTATGAGTATTTCTGAAGCCATCAAAGAACATCCAGAATTAGTAAAGAAATATATAGGGACCGTGGTGCCTCAGAAAGACAATTTTTATGCAGCGTTGAATTCTGCTGTTTTTAGTGATGGATCTTTCTGTTATATCCCAAAAGGGGTTAAATGCCCAATGGAATTGTCAACATATTTCAGAATCAACCAAGCAGGGACTGGTCAGTTTGAAAGAACACTAGTCATTGCTGATGAAGGCAGCTATGTGAGTTACCTCGAAGGTTGTACAGCACCAAGCCGTGATGAAAACCAGCTGCATGCTGCAGTTGTTGAGTTAATTGCTTTGGATGATGCAGAGATAAAATATAGCACAGTACAAAACTGGTATCCTGGAAATGCCGAAGGTAAAGGAGGTGTTTTCAATTTTGTAACCAAGCGTGGATTGTGCGAAAAAAATGCAAAAATCTCTTGGACACAAGTTGAAACAGGTTCAGCAGTAACTTGGAAATATCCTTCATGTGTTTTAAAAGGAGACAACTCTGTAGGTGAGTTTTATTCGATTGCAGTTACTAACAATTATCAGCAAGCGGATACAGGAACAAAAATGATTCATTTGGGTAAGAACACTAGAAGTACCATTATCTCAAAAGGCATTTCTGCTGGAAAATCTCAAAACAGTTACAGGGGATTGGTGAAAATAAATCCAAATGCGGATAACGCTCGAAATTTTTCGCAATGTGATAGTTTACTAATGGGTAACGAATGTGGAGCGCATACATTTCCGTATATAGAAGCTAAAAATAAGACCGCACAGATAGAGCATGAAGCGACGACGAGTAAAATTGGAGAAGATCAAATATTCTATTGCAACCAAAGAGGTATAGATACTGAAAAAGCGATTGCATTAATCGTTAATGGTTTTAGTAAAGAAGTATTGAATAAGTTACCAATGGAATTTGCCGTAGAAGCTCAAAAATTATTAGAAATTTCATTAGAAGGTTCCGTAGGATAAACAAATAAGAAATGAAGAAAACACTTTTATCATTAGCAATTGTGTTGAGCATTTTTGCTTGTAAGGAAGAAGCAAAAAAAGAAAACGTTACTGAGGAGGCTGTGACAGAAGTATCCCCTGACGTGAAATTATACGTGTTTGATGGTGGGACTGTTCAAGTAAATATGTTAGAGATATTTTCTCAAGGAAATTTGTATAAAGGAGAAAGCAAGGAGTTTGCTGATGCATTTTATCTTATAGACCATCCAAAAGGAAAGTTGTTATGGGATGCTGGCCTTGGTGAAGGTCTTGTAGGTCAAGAACCATTTACTACTCCCAATGGAGCATTTACAGTTTCTAGAAAGGATTCTATAGTAAGTCAATTAGCAACAGTAGGCTTAACTCCAAAGGATATAGACTATATAGCCTTGTCTCATACACATTTTGACCACACAGGCTCTGCAAGTAAAGTAGCAGACGCTACTTGGTTAGTTCAGGAAGCTGAGTACGATTTTGTTACAAGCGAAGCGCAACAAAAACAGAATAAGGATAACTATAACGCTATTAAAGATCTAAAAAAGGTAAGAAAACTTAATGGGGATTATGACGTTTTTGAAGATGGAAGCGTTATTATAAAATCTATGCCAGGGCATACTCCTGGACATCAAGTACTGTTTATTGATTTACCAGAAACGGGCCCAGTTCTTCTAACAGGAGATTTGTATCACTTTCAAGAAAACAGAGACAATAAAGGTGTTCCAAGTTTCAATTATGATGTACAACAGACATTAAAGAGTATGGAGGCATTCGAAGCATTTGCTAAAGAAAAGAATGCAAAGGTTATTATTCAGCATGAGTTATCCGATTATAATAAATTACCAAAAGCACCAAAGTCATTAAAATGAAAAAACTGATTTTATCATTAACAATTATCATTAGCATTTTTGCTTGTAAAGAAGAATCAAAAAAAGAAACTATAATAGAAGATGCTTCTACTACAATAGACGAAAAATTAGGAGTCAAACAACTCAAAGGAGAGTTTATCTATTATTCAGATGCAGCTGTTTTGCAAACGCCATCAGAAGTATATGGAGTTGTTATAGATTCGCTGATGCACATGTTACAGAATCAAGTTAGAGAATATAAAAAGGAAGCTACAGATATGGTTCCTGTTGCAA